>QNYZ01000061.1 GCA_003973265.1 Deltaproteobacteria bacterium
ATCCAAAAGACGATCAAACCGCGGATGCTGGTAGATGCCGGGGAAACACTTGGCCGCCTGGGCGACCCCAGAAATCTTGAGAAATTTGTTCTCATTAAAGGTGGTGATTATCCGCTGGAAATGGGGATGGTTGCAGTGAAGTCATTTGAAATGGCCGCATATCCTGTGACCAATAAATGGTTCGCTAGCTTTGTTGATGCCGGCAATTATAAAAATACAGAATATTGGACCCAAGAGGGACAAAAATGGCTTTCCCATACCGGTGCCAGATACCCTGCATACTGGCACAGTCGCAAGTGGAACTGCCCCAATTCACCGGTCGTCGGTGTATCGTGGTGGGAAGCCGACGCATTCTGCCGATGGCTGACGTGTGAACGAAATGATGGATTTGTCTACCGGCTACCGTCTGAGGGCGAATGGGAAGCAGCGGCCGCTGGATTTAAACAGCGGAAGTATCCGTTTGGGAAATGGAGGGATGGGGTGTGCAATACAGATGAAGCAAAGATAGAAAAAACATCACCTGTAGGAATCTTTAAAAACGGGAAAACACCCGAAGGTCTCTTTGATATGGCGGGTAATGTCTGGGAGTGGACGACCTCGAATTATGATCTGGAAAAGGACGTTGAGGATTTTGCTTTTGATCGTGAGATCGCGGCCTTGTTAGAAGACGGAGACTATTCAAGCGCCTGGGAGGTCGCAGAAAAGAAAAAAATCCGGTCATTGCTCCGGGGCGGTTCGTGGTTCATCAACCGTGATAGCGCCCGGTGCGCCGACCGCCTCAGGAACAACCCGAACTACCGGTACTTCAATATCGGGTTTCGTTGCGCCAGGACTGTTAAATAACCCTTTGCCCTTTTACTCTTTTACCCTTTACCGCCAAAGGCGGTCGAAATTTTAAAAAATGCCAAAAGAAGTCGATGCCATTACCCGCTTGTACGATTTCATCCTCTGGATGATCCCCAGGCTGGAAAAGTTTCCGCGCAGCCGGAAATTTGTTCTCGGTGACCGCATCGCCTCCCAGCGTCCTGGCTTCCCAGCCTCCCAGCCTCCCCGCCTCCCAGCCTGGAAGGACTTTGGAAAAACAGGGAAACCGACGCGGACTAGAACCTCACAAAATAGGGCAGCAGAATCAGAACAGCCCCGACAATGACGAGTGCGTACACGTTTGGCACGAAATAGGGAAAGACGCAAAGTGCCAACCCGCAAAACAGGGGGACGAAGGCCTTTTGCCGTTTGCCGTATACAAAAAACCCCATACCGATCGCCCCGAACAGCATTCCCCAGACCAGTTGTGCGGTGCTTCCCATATTCGTCATTTCCTCTGTCCTGGTTATTGGTACCCGGCCGGTCAATAGAAAAAGGGGCCAGTTTGGAAGCTGGCCCCTTTTAAAATTTTGGTAGCGGGGGATGGATTCGAACCATCGGCCTTCGGGTTATGAGCCCGACGAGCTACCAGACTGCTCCACCCCGCAGCATGTTTTTGATTGAGCATAAATATAGGTAATCGCATTTGATTGTCAAGCTTTTCCTTTACCCAAATTGGCCAGAAACTGTATTCGATTAACGGCCCGGTCTAAATCCTTTTTATTTGAGACCGTTAGGCGGATCATTTTTTTCCGCCCGGTGTGGCCGCTGGTGATTTCAAGCGCCGATTTGGCGACGTTGAGCTGTTTGGCCAGAAATTTTATACAGAGGGCATTGGCGGCCCCGTCCACCGGCGGCGCAGTGATCTTCATTTTCAAGGCATCGTCGAGTATCCCGACGATCATGTTTTTTTTGGCACGGGGTTGTACACGAAGCTTGAAGCTGACCCCGTCGGCCTGTTTTTTCAGATACAGCCCCATCTCTGCACGCAGGTATCCTATATCGTCTGTTCAATGCATTTTTTTAAAAATTTCGGAGGCCGAACAACCCGTCCCTGCGGGTCGACACAGGCATGCTTGGTGTATCCCGCTGCCAGCGGAGTATCGTCATCGGCCCTGTAAATCACGTAATTAAACCGGACCCCGGCCCGCATCCCCGGATCGATGCTGGTTTCGATGGTGATACGGTCATCATACCGGGCCGAGGATAAAAATTTACACTGGCATTCAGAGACGGGCAAAAAGACGCCCCGGGACTCGATTTCCCGGTAGGGAAGCCCCAGCGCCCGAAACATTTCGGTGCGGCCCATCTCAAACCATCGGAAGTAGTTGGCATGGTAGGCCATGCCCATATTATCGGTATCGCCGTAAATCACCCGGCAGGTGAAGCGATGTTTATACGGTTTATCCACGTTCGGGATTCCCATTTTTAATGATCCGTTCAATATGTGTCTTTAATTCGTCATAGGTGGTGGTCACCGGCAGTTCCGGAAATTCCTCGATCACATTCGGGGGCGGGCGAAACAGGATCCCGTAATCGGCGGCCTGGATCATGTCGATATCGTTGTACGAATCCCCTATGCCAATGGTCGTAAAATCGAGACTCTTCAGGGCCAGCAGGGCCTGCTTCTTGGCCTGGGGTTGACGCAGGTTGTAAGCGGTGATGGTGCCGGTATCGTCCACGGTCAGATCGTGACAAAACAGGGTGGGCCAGTCGAGCTGCTTCATCAGCGGCCTGGCAAATTCGATGAACGTATCCGAGACCACCACCACCTGGAGCCGTGAGCGCAGCCAGTTTAAAAATTCCCTGGCACCTTCCAGGGGCTTCAGCGTGGCAATCACGTCCTGGATATCGCCCAGGGTCAACCCGTTTTCCTTTAAAATAGCCAGCCGGCCCTGCATGAGGAGATCGTAATCGGGGATATCCCGCGTCGTCAGGCGCAGTTTTTCAATGCCCGTTTTCTGGGCCACGTTAATCCATATTTCAGGCGTATAAACCCCTTCCAGATCCGTACAGACAATATACATTGATTCCCTTTCAAATAAAATGGATGGCGGTAATGCCTGCTGAATTCACGGCATTTAAGGCATCTAAGGCTTTCTCCCCCGGCCCCTTTCCCTGAATCCCCTATTCCTGAATCCCCTATTCCAGAATCGTGTCATCCTCGATCCTGATAAATACCGGCTTCGTGCTGACCACTTTCAATTCTTCAATCCTTTTCAGCGCTTTTTGAACGCTGGCCTCGTTGGCCAGGTGGGTCTGCATCACCAGGGGAACCGAGCCGTTGGTTTTACGTCCCTTTTGCTGAACCGTCTTGATACTGATATCGTATTCACCGAGAATTCCGGAAATTTTTGACAGCACACCGGGATGGTCCAGCGCGGAAAACCGAAAATAGTACCGGGTCATGACCGCGTCAATGGAGGTAATGGCGATGTTACGGATATTCTCCGCCTGGTAAGACAGGTATGGCACCCGGCCGGCCCTGCCGGAGATGAGGTTGCGGGCAATATCCACGCAGTCGCTGACCACGGCACTGCCCGTGGGCATCATCCCGGCCCCGTATCCGTAAAGCATGATATCATCCACGGCATCGCCATTGATCATCAGGGCGTTGACCGCGCCGTTGACGCTGGAAAGGATGTTCGTGATGGGAATCATCGTGGGGTGCACCCGGGCTTCGACCGAATCCCCGTTGTTTTTGCTGATGGCCAGAAGCTTGATCCGGTAGCCGAACTCCTCGGCAAACCGGATATCCCCCGGCGTAATCCCTGAAATGCCCTCTACATAAATATCATCGAGGTTCAGCGGCATACCGTAGGCCAGGGCAGACAAAATCGCCAGCTTGTGGGCGGTGTCGTGTCCGTCGACATCCAGGGTGGGGTCGGCTTCGGCATATCCTTTTTCCTGGGCGCCGGCCAGGGCGTCTTCAAACGGGATACCTTCCGCGGTGATTTTTGTCAGGATATAATTACAGGTCCCGTTTAAAATGCCGGTCATGGTTTGAATCCGGTTGCCCACCAGGGCTTCCCGCAGGGTTTTAATCACCGGCATGCAGCCGCCGGTACTGGCCTCAAAACCGATATCCACCTTTTTTTCCCGGGCCGCCTGAAAGATTTCATTCCCATGGCTGGCCAGCAGGGCCTTGTTGGCCGTGACGATATGCTTTCCATGATCGATGGCTTTTAACATCAGATCCCTTGCGATCCCCTTGCCACCGATCATTTCCACGACGATATCGATTTGCGGATCCCTGACGACAGCATCGGCATCGGTGGTCCACACGCCATCGGGGAAGGCAACCCCGCGATCCGTGGTGATATCGACATCGGCTACTTTCTTGAGGTTTAACCGGGCGCCGACCCGGGCGGAAATCAGATCGGTATTATTGAGCAGCAGTCTGGCCACACCGGTTCCCACGGTGCCGCATCCCAGCAGTCCGATATTTACTTCTTTCATTCAATTCTCCTTACAATATTTTTCGAATGCCCCGCACCGCCTGATTGGTCCGCATCTCGTTTTCAATCAGGGCAAAACGGACAAATTGATCACCATATTCGCCAAATCCGAGTCCCGGGGCAACGGCTACTTTGGCTTCACTAATCAAGAATCTGGAGAATTCAACCGACCCCATCTTACGATATTGATCCGGAATCTTCGCCCAGACAAACATCGTCCCCCTGGGGGAATCGATGGCCCATCCGGCGCGATTCAACCCGGTCACCAGGGTATCCCGGCGGCTTTGATAGGTGTCCCGGATGTCGCGCACACAATCCGCCGGCCCGTTGAGCGCAATGATGGCGGCAATTTGAACCGGCTGAAAAATGCCGTAATCAAGGTAGCTTTTAATTCGCTGCAGGGCAAAAATGGTATCCCGGTTCCCCACACAAAACCCGACCCGCCACCCGGCCATGCTGTAGCTTTTGGACAGGGAGAAAAATTCCACGGCGACATCTTTGGCCCCCTTAACCTGCAGGATACTGGGGGCCTGATAATCATCGAATACCAGGTCGGCATAGGCAAAATCGTGAACCACGAGCACCTTGTGCTCTTTTGCGTAATCGATAATTTTTTCAAAAAAAGCAAGATCCACAACTTCGGTCGTGGGATTGTGTGGATAAGACAGGATTAAAATTTTTGGCCGGGGCCAGGTCTGCCGGGTGGCGGAGATCAGATTCTCAAAAAAATCCTCTCCGGGTCCCACCGGAATTCCCCGGACATCCCCGCCGGAAATAATAGCGGAATAGGGATGAATGGGATACGTCGGGTTGGGCGTAAAGACCACATCGCCGGGCCGAACCGCCACCAGGATCAGGTGCGACATTCCTTCCTTGACACCGATGGTCGCAATCGCCTCGGTTTCAGGGTCGATCTGAACGTTAAACCGCCGGCGGTACCAGTCGGAAATCGCCAGCCGCAGTTTGGTAATCCCCCTGGAGGCGGAATAGCGGTGGTTTTGCGGTTTCTTGACGGAATCGATCAGTTTTTCAACAATATGATCCGGCGTGGGCAGATCGGGATTCCCCATGCCCAGGTCGATAATATCTTCTCCGGCCCTTCGGGCGTTCATCTTCAGATCGTTTACCCTGGAAAAGACATAAGGCGGTAAGCGATCGAGCCTGGCAAATTCCGGCATTTTCTTTCCCCTGGTTTATCAGGCCTGGCGGCCTTTAAAAAACGAGCGGCTGATTGATACAATCTCACCGGTCATTTTTGAAAGCCGTATCATCTCAACATCTTGCCCCACGGATTTTTGCGGGATCGTTTTATTCAAATTCGGTTTTCATACATCAGCCAGCCGATATTGTCAAAATTTGTTTTGACTTTTAACCGGAATCAGATTAGCTTTTCACATGCATGCGGCCCTTTAAAATTGCTTAAGGCGATGAATACCGTTCGTTTCTGGAGAGACATAAGATGCCAAAATCACTAACCTATACTGACGCCGGAGTGGATATTGACAAGGGGAACCAATTTGTCTCGACGGTTAAAAAGATCGCCCGGAAGACTACCCGGTCAGGGGTGATGGGAGATATCGGCGGCTTCGGCGGGATGTTTTCCCTGAACCTCAGCGATGTTGAGACCCCGGTCCTGGTAAGCGCCACGGACGGCGTCGGCACGAAATTAAAAATCGCATTCATGATGGGCAAGCATGACACGGTCGGAATCGACCTGGTGGCCATGTGCGTCAACGATATTGCTGTTCAGGGCGCCAGGCCCCTGTTCTTTCTTGATTATTTCTCTTCCGGCAAACTCGATCTGACTGTCGCCACGGACGTGGTCAAGGGAATCGGCGACGGATGCCTTAAGGCCGGGTGCGCACTGATTGGCGGCGAAACGGCTGAGATGCCCGGTATGTATGCTGATAACGAATACGACCTGGCCGGTTTCTCCGTGGGATTGGTCGACAACCGCAAAATTATAGACGGATCCGACATCGCCGTGGGCCACCAGATCATCGGCATCGCCTCAACCGGCCTCCATAGCAATGGCTATTCCCTGGTACGCAAAATCTGCTTTGACCGGCTGAAACTTGAGATTGACAGCCATATACCGGATCTGGGCACAACCATCGGGGAAGAGCTGCTCAAGCCGACCCGCATTTACTCGGAGATGATCCACAGCCTGCTGCGGGATCTGCCGGTCCACGGGATCGCCCATATCACGGGCGGGGGAATTGCCGAAAATATCATCCGCGTCATTCCCGGGGCCTGTAATATTGCAATCCATTCCAACAGTTGGGATATTCCCCCCATTTTCAGTTTCCTTCAGTCTGCCGGAAATGTCACCGACATGGAAATGATGCGGACCTTTAACTGCGGAATCGGCATGGTGATGGTCATACCCGAACCGGCTGTTCAGGAAGCCATTGATCGACTGACCGCCATGGATGAAAAAGTATTTGTCATCGGAGAAGTCCTGGATGGTAAATCTGGAGAGGATCGGGTGATCTGGAAATCATGACACAGCCGCCATCCCATCCGAATCGACCCCGACGCCCCTGGTACCACCGGTTGATCGAGTGGTTGACACAAGGATCGCAGAAAGCACCTGCCTGCCGATCCTGAGGCCCCCGGATCACCGGCACCCGGCGGGCGGCCCGAACAGTTTCCAAAAAAAATAATACTCACAGATAACAGTCACGTATGCCGTATCTCCCTGTCGCAGCCGCTTTTGTGCTTTGCCTGATTCTTACACCGGCTGTCCGCTATGTGGCGCGGGCCAACGGCGGGATGGCGCAGCCGGTTTCGGAACGCTGGCACACGAAGCCCACGGCCCTGTTTGGCGGCATTGCCATCTATTTCAGTATTGTTTTACCCCTTCTCTTTGTCACGGACCTGTCCACGTTGTGGACGTATCTGAACAACCATTCAGCGGCCAGCCAACGGGTCCCGGATAACGCGATGTTACTGGCGGGGGCCACTTTTTTATTTGTATTGGGTATCATCGATGATCTTTTCAGCATTAAACCCCACGCAAAGCTGATGGGGCAGATCCTGGCGGCATCTCTGGTGGTATTTTTCGGGTTTCGGCTCCACTGGTTTTCCTCCCTGACACTTGACACCATGATTACCATGGTCTGGATTGTCGGGGTAACCAACGCCTTTAACCTGCTGGATAACATGGACGGGCTGTGTGCCGGTATCGGCCTTATCTGTGCCGCTACCCTGGCCGTTATTTTAGCGCCCCTTTACCCCGGCGCGGTCATCGCGCCGGCCGTCCTGGCGGCGGTGATGGCCGGGTTCCTGGTCTATAATTTTAACCCCGCATCGATCTTCATGGGCGACTGCGGCAGTCTCGTCATCGGCTTTTCCATCTCGCTCTTCGGCCTCTCTTTTACCAGCCATCATCCATCTGCCCATCCGCTGTCAATTTATATCGTCCCCGTGCTCGTTATCCTTGTCCCCCTTCTGGACACAACGATGGTGACGATGGTCAGGCTTCTCAGCGGACGGCGGGCGTCCACCGGCGGCAGGGATCACACCTCGCACCGTCTCGTATTGATGGGGTTCACGGAACGGGGCGCCGTATTGTCCCTGTACGTGATCGGCATCATTTCCGGACTGGCGGCCGTGTTTGTCACCCGAAGTGATTCCATGACCTCACCCACGGTTACGATCCCTCTGCTTTTGTCGGTTATTTTAATGGGCGTTTACCTCTCCCAGTTGAGAGTCTACCCGGAAAAAGAATTTTCCATGCTGCGGGGCCGAACCTTTACCCCGGTGCTCATCGAGCTGACATATAAACGCCAGCTGGTCCTTACCCTGCTCGATTTCGGACTGATCGCCTTTGCCTATTATCTTTCCTACCGGCTCCGGTTTGATGCGATTGTCTTTGGATTCTATTTTGATATTTTCTTAAAATCACTGCCGGCGGTTATCATCTGCAAGCTGGTCGTCTTTTATTTCAGCGGCGTTTATCGAAACATCCTGGGCCATATGAGCAGCGACGATGTCGGCGTGTATTTAAAGGCCTCGACCCTTGCAACCCTTTTAGTCGTGGCCGTGATCGCCTACTTCTATCGCTTTAAAGATTTTTCCAAGGGTATTTTTCTGATTGACTGGTTACTGACCACGCTGGCGCTGCTCGGCACACGCGGATTTTTCCGCCTCTCCGGTGATTTGATGAAACGCAAAACGCTGTCCGGCGAAACAACCATTATCTACGGCGCGGGTCGCGGCGGGGAAATTTTGCTCAAGGAGATCTTGAACAACAAGGCGCTTCAGTTAAAACCGGTCGGGTTTATTGATGACGATACCATCAAAACCGGTAAAAAATTACAGGGATATCCCATTTTAGGAACATATTCCGACCTGCCCGAGATTATCACCCGGTACCCGGTCACCACGCTGCTGGTTTCCTTCAGTGACTATCAGGCAAAGAACGCCAGCCGCGTGAAACGGTTTTGCCGGAAAAACGACCTCAAACTCAAACAATTCCGGGTTCAAATTCAGCCCGTTGATCTGGACGATTCATGATCGTTTTAGGTATCGAATCCTCGTGTGATGAAACCGCCGCCGCCGTGGTGAAAAACGGTACCCGCATCCTCGCTTCGGTTGTCGCCTCTCAGGTCGATGTGCATCGCCCCTACGGCGGCGTGGTGCCAGAGCTGGCGTCACGGCAGCATATCGAAGCCATCGTTCCGGTCGTGGACCAGGCGCTGGCCGAAGCAGGCCTGAAGGCCGCCAGGATTGACGCGGTGGCCGCCACTCAGGGCCCCGGCCTGGTGGGGGCCCTGCTGGTGGGCTTTTCCTTTGCCAAGGCCTATGCCTATGGGCTGGGAAAGCCCTGGGTCGGCGTCAATCACCTCATCGGACATATCCATTCTCTTTTCCTGACGTCCGACCCGCCCCTTTTTCCATTTGTGGCGCTCCTGGTGTCCGGCGGCCATACGAGTCTCTATTATGTGACCTCGTACCTTGAGGCAGAACTCATGGGCCAGACCCGCGATGACGCGGCCGGAGAAGCCTTTGACAAAGTGTCCAAGCGCCTCGGGCTGGGATATCCCGGCGGGGAAATTATCGGCAGAATCGCCCGGAAAGGCACACCGGGAAAAATGGCTTTTCCCCGATCTTATCTCGATCCGCACGGATTTGACTTCAGTTTCAGTGGATTAAAATCGGCTGTGCGCCGGTATGTTGATGAACACCCGCACGGCCTTGAAAAGGAGATGCCCGATATCGCTGCCGAGTTCCAGGAAGCGGTCGTCGATGTCCTCACCGACAAACTGGTTGCCGGGGCCGGATTCAAAAACTGCCGCCGGATTGCACTGGTCGGGGGGGTCGCGGCCAATCAGCGCCTGCGGGAACAATTAACGCTGAAAGCGGCCCCTGCCGGCTTAACGGTGACAATTCCACCGGTCGGGCTCTGCGGCGACAATGCCGCCATGATCGCGGCCGCCGGGTACCATTCCCTGCGGGCAGGCAAGAGCGGCAACCTGGCGGATGACGTCTACTCAAGAAAAGATTTGCGCTCGTGACAGCCGGCAAAATGCGGGATGCCCGCCCGGATACAAACCCGGGCAGGCGTCCGTAAAATGGTTTATGTGACCCACCGCCTTGATTATTCCCGTTTAGGCGTTAGTTTATTTACATCCAACAAAAATCTCATAAAGGAGACGGCCCATGGCCTTTGAAACCAAAGAACAGGTCCTGGAGAAAATCCTCCAGAGCCCGAAAATCAAATGTAAGTATTGCCAGCAGGAGATGAGCCTGTGGGAACCGCCCTTAATATCCTTTGGCGATGGGCTGGGGTGGGGATCGCCGTATTTATATGTATGCTATAATGATGAGTGTTCGGTGTATCAGAGCGGATGGGAAAATTTAAAGGAAAACTATGCCCATCACGCGTCCTATCGCTGTATCTGCTACCCGGAATCCGGAACATATGAGCTGATGCCCGTATTCAGCCCCCAGGGCGGCCAGGGACAGATAATCGACGAAGAAGCCCTGGCGGCGGAAGAGGCCCTCAAGGAAAATATCAAGCGGGGATTCAGTGTGCTGACCGATTGCTATACCCGTAAGGACATGATGCCGGTGATGCAGATGCTGATGGATCCCACCGAACCGGCCCGGGTACGTATCAAAGCGGCAGAGATGATTGGTGATTTCGGAGAAGCCGAGGCCGTCGAACCGATTCGGAATGTCAAATTCGGCAACGATCTTCTTCAAAAAGCGGCCGATGGTGCCGTTAAAAAAATCCACGAGCGTTTTTTTACCCGAGAATGCCCGTTCTGCGCCGAAATCATCAAGAAACGGGCCAAGATATGCAAGCACTGCGGCCAGGATGTGGCCGGAAAATAGTATCAGAATCGCCGGCCATTCCAGACAAAACGATTTATCGGCAAGATTACAACGCCCTGAGATACTCTGGTTTCAATGTCACATTCCCGGCCAGCGCGTCATCAATCAACGCCAGGGTGGCTTCTTTGTCCCTGGGCATCCGGGCCCGGACAGGCAGGTAATTGGACGCATGGTTGGCATGGAACAATCCCCGCGACAGATGGGTGGCGGCAATCATTTCGCGAAGTTCCCGCAGCATCTCTTCGGGCCCTATCAGCGTAAACGCGCCGGTTTCGTATTCCCGGTGAAGCGGTGTTTCCGGGATCAGCATGAGGCTGAGTGCCCCGACGTAATTGGGATCAATGGCCGACAGCACCCGCCCGGTCTCGGCGGCGTGAATCAGTGAGCGCTCCCGCCCGGCGATTCCCAAAAGAACGGTAACGGATAATTTGAATCCGGCCGCCAGGGCCTTTTTCCCCATTTCAATCGCCCTTTCGGATGACACCCCCTTCTTGATTCTCTTCAAGGTGACATCATCGCCGGTTTCAATCCCCATGTATAAAATTCCCAGGCCATGCGCCCGCAGCGCCGCCAGCTCTTCGGGGCTTTTCATTCCCAGGCTTTTGGCGTTGGCATAAGCGCCCACGCGCGTCACCCACGGAAGTTTTTCCTGAATCGCCGTCAGAATACCCAGCAGTCTTTTCTGGGGAACGATCAAGGCATCACCGTCGCAGAGAAACATCCGCCGCTGCCGCCGGCAATACTCAGCCGCAAATTCGATATCGGCCCGGATCATTTCTTCGGACTTGATTTTAAACCGTTCGCCAGTGTAAGTACCGCAAAAAGTGCACTTGTTATGCGAACACCCCACGGTGACCTGCAGCAGGATACTGTTGGCTTCGCTCGGCGGCCGGATGATATTTCCCTCGTAGTGCATGTCTCTCCTTTTTAAGCTGCCATTTTTATCGAATCATTATGCGGCATCAAAATAAAATTTCAAGCTAAAAACCACTTTATAGCCTTTACTTTTGGCGCATATGAATTAGATTAATTCGATCAGGGACGTTTGTCCGAACCAAAGGAGGTCGTATGCCCGAAGAATTACAAGTTCCAGATTCACTCCAGATGACATTCAAACGGATGCTGCACCGTCTGCCTGCTGATAGGCGAAAAGATATCGACCTCCAGAAAAGCATTCTTCTTTTTCTGAAACTGGGCGGTGAACGACTGGCGCGGGCACGGATAAAACTGGCCGCCTCCCCTTTTCCGAAAAATTTTTCTGTCGTTAAACTGCGCCCCCAGCCCATTGCAGATGACCCCGTCAAAGAAACTGAAGCCGACCCGAAAACGCAAGCTGAAGATGCTACCGCTGAGGACGACGGGTAAAAACCTGGAATCGACCAGGCGCCCGCCCAGGGCTACCCGGACCCGGGGGTAACCGGGCCCGGGGGTACTCATATTGTCCGTCGTCTCATTTAGTTCCGCAGATCCATTTCCTTTGCATCCTTTCGACGTTTATTTTCCCGAAAGTATCGGGTGACCGCGCCATCCGAACCCTGTAACCACCGGTCCATTGACACTTCCCGGCCATGTTGATTATATTTTCGGCATCGTCTCGTTCACCGGGATCATGCATCCGAAAGGGGAAAAACCCAATGGCTTCCTTAAAAAAAACCGTACTTTACGATCGTCATCTCACCCTCGGTGCCCAAATGGTGGAATTCGGGGGCTGGGATATGCCGATCCAGTACCCCACCGGCATTATTTCTGAACACCTCCTGACCCGAAAAGAAGCCGGCCTTTTCGACGTCTCACACATGGGGCGTGTCGTTTTCCGCGGAGCCGGGGCGCTTTCCTTCCTTCAGCATCTCCTTACCAACAACGCCGCGGCCCTGGAGGTGAACCGGAGCCAGTATACCATCATCGGCAACCGTGATGGCGGAGCGGTTGATGATGCTTATCTTTACCGTTTCCGGAAAGATGCGTACCTGCTGGTCATCAATGCCGGCAACCGGGAAAAAGACCTGGCGCATTTCAAATCGATCCTGAAAGATTTTCCCGAAACGGAATGCATCGACCAATCGGACGCCCTGGCCATGATCAGCCTCCAGGGCCCCCGGTCCAAGGGGATCCTCCATGAATGTATCGAGGCCGGCATGCTTCCCGATCCCCTTCGAAATGCCCTGGCAACGGTGACCATTTGCGGTGCGCCGGTTCAGATCGCCCGAACCGGCTATACCGGGGAACCGCTCTGTTTCGAATTGTTCGTTCCTTCTGAAAAAGCGCCGGCCCTCTGGGACCTGCTGATTGAAAAGGGTGCCCATCCCGTTGGATTGGGAGCCCGGGATACCCTTCGTCTCGAATCAGCCCTGCCCCTGTACGGCCATGAACTGGGAGATGATCCCGACGGAAAGCAAATCCCGATCTTTGCCCTGGAACTGGCCCGGGTGGCCGTCAGTTTTTCGCCCCTGAAAGGAAACTTTATCGGCCGCGTTCCGCTCAAACGCCAGTTCGACGCGTTCGAACGGTTAACCGGCCACGATTATTCGCGCATCGATGACCTCCCTTTCCGAATCCGGCCGATTGCGCTGACCGGGCGCGGCGTGGCCCGGGCCGGCAGCCGCGTATCGATTGACGACCGGCCGGTGGGCGTGGTGACCAGCGGCACCATGGTCCCCTTCTGGAAAACCGAAGGGACCGGTGCCGAATCGATATTAACGGATCAGAAAGGGCGCCGGGCCATCGGCCTGGCGCTTCTCGACAGCCGGTTGAACGATGGAGATCCGATATCCATCGACATCCGGGGCAAAAAGATCGGGGCCGTGGTCGTTCCCTATCACCTCCGCAGTGAAGCCCCGCCCTATGCCCGGGCCGTGTTGCCGGATCAGCTCTACCCGGATAAAAAACGGACCGGACACGCTCCCGACATCACGGATAAGGTCCATCATCTGCTGAAACGCGCCGTGGAAAACAGTGCCTGGCGCCAGCAGGAGTGCATTAACCTGATCCCGTCCGAGCAGACGGCTTCCACCTTGAGTCGGTGCCTCACCATCCTCGATCCATCGGGCCGCTATGCCGAACATAAAAAGGTTAAAGCATTCTACGAAGCCGACGTCTTCTATTACCAGGGTGCCGATTTTATCAGCGAAGTCGAACAACTGCTTCAGGAAGCACTGCTGGAATACCTGGGATGCCGGCAGGTTGAAACCCGGACGATCTCGGGTCAGATGGCCAACACCACCGTGTTCAGCGCCCTGGTGGACTACCTCAACCGGGCCGACCGGAAAAATGAACAACGGCGCATTGGAAAAGTCTTCAATCACCATATTATTCGGGGTGGCCATCTCTCGGCCCAGCCCATGGGAGCCCTGCGGGATTTTGTGGCCCGCGACCCGCAAACGGAAAAACCGGCCGTGATTAACTTTCCGGTCCTTGCCGACAACCCCTACCAGGTTGATCTGGCGGCCTGCGAGGCATTGTTTGACGAACACCGGCCCGAGCTGATCATCATGGGCCGCAGCATGACCATTCACAGGGAACCGGTGGCCGAATTGAGAAAAATGGTGGACGACCTCGCGCCGGGATGCATTCTCATGTACGACATGGCCCATGTGCTGGGGCTGGTCGGCCCCCACTTCCAGAACCCGTTTGCCGAAGGCGCCGATATCGTCACCGGGTCCACCCACAAAACATTTTTCGGCACCCAGCGCGGCATCGTGGCCGCCGACTGGGATCGCATGGACGGCCGCTATCCTTTATGGGAGGCCATTGAACGGCGCGCGTTTCCCGGCGGCGTCAGCAACCACCACCTGGGCACCCTGCTGGGGCTTTTAATGGCGACCTACGAGATGAATCATTTCCGGGATGACTACCAGCGCCAGGTCATTGCCAATGCAAAAGCTTTTGCCCGGGCCCTTGCCGATACGGGGCTGGACGTGGCCGGCGATTCCGCCGTATCGTTTACCGAAACCCACCAGGTCATCCTCAATGTGGGATACGCCCAGGGTCCGGAAATCGCCCGGCGGCTGGAAGACAATAATATCATTCTCAACTATCAGGCCTCACCCGTGGAAGAAGGGTTTACCGCATCCGGCTCGCTGCGCATGGGGGTGGCGGAGATGACCCGTTTCGGCATGATTGAATCAGACTTTGGGCGCCTGGCCGGATTCATGCGTGACGTCATTCTGGATAAAAAAAATGTCAAACAGGCCGTAACCGATTTTCGCAGGCCGTTCCTGGCCATGCGGTATTGCTTCCATACCGGTGACTTTCAGGATCTGTTCGAACTGATCCACGGGCTGATTTAAGCTGCACCCGGATCCGGGCCGGGTTCGGGATGCCAGGAACGAACCTTGATCTTTTCCGGAAACGCATGGGGTTTGTAGATCGATTTGTTCACCAGCAGGCGCAGGCACTCCTGAATCCCCTCGGACATCGTGGGGTGGGGATGCACCGATTTGAGAACGTCCCGAATCCCCTTGTCCTGGTCCATCAACATGGCGACCGTCATAATGGTACTGGACGCCTGGGGCCCGGCGGCCCGCATTCCCAATATTTTCTGTTCCTCATCATCTCCGACGATGATTTTCACAAACCCGTCCACGGACCGCATGGCGATGGCCCGGTTCACCAGGCAATTGGCATAGGAAGCCACCCGGTAGGCAATCTTCTGCTCCCGGCACTGTTTCTCATTCAATCCCACGGCGGCCACCGGGGGTGAGAAAAACATCACTGTCGACATATTATCGTACCGCAACGGCCACCGGTTCACACCATACATATGTTTGACGGCATAACGCCCCTCGGTTTCCGCCAGGTTAACCAGGGCGGGATGCGCCGTGACATCACCGGCCGCGTATATATGGTCACAGATCCGGCAATTGTTATCGGCCGGCAGCCGGCCATTTTCAGCCACCTTTATCCCCGCTTTTTCCAGACCCAGCCCGGACAGGTTCGGAACCCGTCCAATGGAGAGCAAGAGCGCGTCCACCTTGATGAAACGAAATCGGGTATCGGATTGACAAATTTCTATTTCAAGGCCGTCACTTTTCGATTCAATATGGCATAATCTGGCCGCATGCATGATATTAACGTTATTCTGTCGGAGATGGTCGCTGACAAAGTGGCTGATATCCGGGTCTTCAAAGGGAAGAATCTGGTCCTGGTGGTCCAAAATCACCACCTCGGTCTGGCCGAAATTGGAAAAAATCGTCGCATATTCACACCCGACAATGCCTGCACCGACAATCATCAGGCGGCGGGGAAATGACTTCAGCCGCAAAATTCCATCTGAGTCGAGAACCCGTTTCTGGTCAACCGCTACATCGCGCAGGGATCGTGGTTTGGCGCCGGTGGCAATCAGGAAAAAATCTGCTGAAATCTCTTCCTGCAGACGCCCCCCGCAAATGAGGGCCAGGCGATGCGGAGAAATAAACGTCCCCTCTCCCCGTTTGAAGGTAATCGATCCCGGTCCGTTCCATTTTTCCGGGGAAAAGGCCTTGAGCTGACTACGCATCTGCTCCTGTTTTTCCCGGATGGCGGTGAGCACGGTATTGCGCAGGGCACCATAATCCACGGCAATGGACTCGGCCTGATACCCCCGACCTGTTTTACAGGCCACATCAAAGTCCTTGGCCAGTTCCCACATGGTTTTGGATGCCAGGGCCCCCCACATGACCCCTGCCCCGCCGACTTGCGCTTTTTCCACGATACAGACGTGTTTACCCAGGTCCAGCGCCCGCATGGCAGCCGCAAATCCACCGGGCCCGCAGCCGATAATGCAGACGTCAAAATGCAATGAAGCCGAACGCGGCATGACTTTCCTCCATTTCAATCTAGTGCCGTTACAACGAATGAATATCACCGACCTGATAATGGCTGACAGCGATTGGTTCGCCCGCCTTTCCACCGACGAGCAATTTTGCTATATTCCATACTGCTAGTTCAGAATATAATCATTATCGCCCGGCCATACAACGGTACTATTCGCCATGGCCCGCAGGAAAAAGCCGATGACTCCACCGGAAGCGTCTCCCCCCGATACCCTGGTTACCATCTACGATGGATTGACCAGACAAAGGGCCGGCTTATTCAGGCTGGTATTATTGTCGGCCGGCGTAGATGCCCACATGGCGGGGTCGGCTAACTCGTGGCAGATCCGGGTACCGGCCCATGCCAAAAGCGCTGCAGCGGCATCCATCGCCGCGTACCTGTCTGAAAACGAGGAACCCGCTCTCCCGTTACCGGCCTGGCCGGCTTTCAGAACCTGGGCCGGGATCGGGATGGCCCTGGTGATACTGGCTGCCCATCTGGCAATCCACTTCAGTGGCCAGACGGCCGCTTTGCAACGGATCTATAACGCGTCGGCCGCGAACATTCTCAACGGCAGGCTTTACCGCATCGTCACGGCGCTGTTCCTGCATGCCGACGGATTGCATCTGATCGGAAATATGGTCGGACTGGCCCTGTTCGGGACAGCCGTTTGCAGTGTTGCAGGGTTCGGTGCGGGCAGCCTGATGATCCTGGTATCGGGGATGGCGGGAAACCTGTTGAACGCCATTTTGTTACAATCCGGCCATCATTCCATCGGAGCGTCCACGGCAGTGTTCGGGGCCGTCGGGATCATCTCGGCCCATCTGTTCAGCGTTAAATGGCAGCAATTCGGCCATCGGCTGAAAACCTGGCTGCCGCTGGCAAGCGGCCTGGCACTCCTGGCCATTCTGGGTGCCAGTATCGAAACCGATGTCACCGCTCACCTTTTCGGATATCTGTCCGGATGTATCATTGGTATGGTGTTTACGTCCGCGCGGGAGGCCTCTCCAGGCCGAAAGACCCAATATATCTGCCTGCTGGCGGCGGTTATCATTGTTCTGGTTTCATTTCTCAGTGCGATTTTCCCCTGATCCGCACTGAGAAATGCCAGATAATGTTCCAGGAATATTCAGCAGCGAATACAGAATGCGCCACAAACCGGCCCGTTATCGTTTCCGCCAGGCCTGGGTCCGCTTCGTCAATCCCCGTGTGACAAAAAGGTGAATCAGGCGTGCGGCGACATTGGTGTAAAAAATCATCATCCCCATGGCGGCCGCCGGGGCGATGTCACCGGCATCATCCATATTCATCACGGCCACCGAGGCGAGCGCCGTGTCCGGAGAGTAAAGAAAAATAACGGCCGAGACCGTGGTCATCGCATTGACGAACAGGTAAATCGAAATATCCAGGATCGCAGGCATACAGACCGGCACGGTAACCTTGGCCAGGAGTTTATAAAAGGGTTGTTTGAGTGACGATGCCACCGCCTCAAACTCCCGGTCCATCTGTTTTAAGGCGGTGATGGCTGTGAGGTGGGAGACGGTGTAAAAATGTGTTACCGTACAGACCACCAGGATCACCATGGTCCCATAGATGGGGCTGAGCGGGTTGGCCGGGTTGTTAAAGAAAAAGATGTAGGACAGGCCCAGAACCATCCCGGGAATGGCCATGGGCAGCATGGCCAGAAACTGGAACCCCGTCCGGAGAACCCGAAACCCGTTTATTTTTTCCACCATGTAAGCTCCGGAAAAAACAACAACGGTTCCAACCAGGGCGGTCAATAATCCCAGCCGGATCGAATTGATGTAGGCCCTCCAGCCGCCCCCGTCCATGACATCAAAATTGTAGTTTGCCAGGCTGAGGTGTAAATTATATGGCCAGAGCTTAATCAAGGCGGCATATTGACAAACCAATAGCAGGCCCACGATAAAAACACCCATCAGGCTGCAATAGCTCAGGCAAATCGCATCAAATCTCCGGTTCGGTTTCGGTTCATATGGCACGGAGCGGGAGGAGAGCTGCGCAATCTGTTTTTTTTGTACATAGCGGTCGAGCGAAAAGGCCATCATCGCCGGGACCAGCAATACCACGGATACGACCGCTCCCATTTCAAAATTCTGCTGACCGATGACCTGCTTGTAGATATCCACGGCCAGCATGTTGTACTGCCCCCCGATCACCTTGGGCAATCCGAAATCGGTAATCACCAGATTGAAGACCACAAAGGAGGCCGAAATTAACCCGTACCGTGCCCCCGGAATGGTGACAGTCCAGAATGTTCTCCAGGCACTGGCCCGAAGGGAAATGGCCGCTTCATAAAGACGCGCATCCGAAATCGCCAGGGCCGTGGTAATGATAATCAGCGCATGGGGGAAGGTAAAAAAGACCGCCCCCACCACAATGCCGATCGGACCGTAAATATCCGCGCCGAACAACAGCCCCTTGAGCATCCCCTGATTACCAAACAGATAGACCAGCGCAATGCCGGGCAACAGGGATGGAATGAGAATCGGAATCATGGCGATAATCCGAAAAATTCCCTTGAAGCGCATGGTACTTCGATTCAGGGCATAGGCAAATCCAAATGCAAGACTAACCGTAATAAGGGTCGTCAAAATCGAAATAAAAAGCGAATTTTTAATGGAACGGAACAGCGCCGGCGTCGAGAAATAGGTAATATAGTTACCCAGCCCGATGGATTGCGAAGGGCGCAGGATGATGCGCCGGAACTCTTTGGCGGTATAGGTGTGCCAGTCATTATCTGTTATCTGACGGGTTCCATCTATAAACGAGCTGTTTGGATCGAGTTGACGAAAACGGTATTTCGTTTTGCTGCGAAAAGAAAAATCAGGGAAAAAAATGGTCGCGTACAAACGCCCGTCCGCACTGGTTACGAGATCTTCCGGCTTGAGAACGTGAAGGGTTTGATTAATCTCAAACGCGGAAACCACAGGTCCCCAGCCATCGCCCTTATTGACTTGAAATTCATATTTTTTCAAATCAAAGGAAGCAGTTTTAAAGGATTTTGACAACATCGCATAAAGAGGAAACGCCAGTGCAACCACCAGGTAAAGCGCGATGACGATCATAAACCCGGCCATCAACTTGTCATCTTTACTCGTTTTTGGGCGAATAATCGGCGCGGGGGGCATTTCTGTTTCAGGAGTTAAAGAAGGCATGGCTATCGACCGGTGGAAGGGTTAAATACATAAAGTCGATCGGGTGGCAGCTTGATGGCCATTTTCTGACCAACCGCTGTATCCATCCGAAGGGCGGCATTGACAGACAGGTCCGCAATCAAATGAGAATCACCCAGCTGTTTGTCAACCAGGTGGATGCGCCAGAACGACCCCAGGAATTCCATTTCCCGGACCGTGGCTTTGAAGCGGTTATCGGTTGGGGTACCCGCGTCTGCAACATCATCGACAGGCAGAATATCTTCAGGGCGTATCGCAAGCACAGCCGGTTTGCCGGGCGGGATATCATGCCTGCGGCAGGCCAGCGTAAGCGATCCGAGCCTGACCGATTCCGCCGATACCGCCTGACCATCGACATGATTCATGGTACCGATAAAATCGGCCACAAACAGGCTTTCCGGTTCCCGGTAAATTCCCATGGGGGTCCCCACCTGGTCAATGGTGCCAGCGTTCATGACCACGATGCGATCCGCCATGGTCAGGGCTTCCTCCTGGTCGTGGGTCACCATGATCGTGGTGACGCCTAATTTTCGCTGGAGGGCTTTGACCTCACGCCTCAGGTAGGTACGAACCTTGGCATCCAGCGCGGACAAGGGTTCGTCGAGCAGCAACAGGCCGGGAGAGGTGGCCAGCGCTCTGGCCAGGGCAATGCGTTGCTGCTGCCCCCCGGACAGCTGGGAAGGATATTTTTTCTCCTGTTCAGGAAGCCCCACCAGTTCCAGCAGTTCGTTCACCCGCTTTTTAATTTCAATACGGGATTTTTTTTGATTTTCCAGGCCAAAGGCAACATTTGCTTCAACCGTCAGGTTAGGAAAGAGGGCATAGGACTGGAAAACGATTCCAAAATCGCGCTCGGAGGGTGGCAAGGCTGAAATATCCCGGTCCGCCTGGTGTACCGTACCGGAAGTTTGAATATCAAGGCCGGCAATAGCCCGTAAAAACGTGGTTTTACCACAGCCGGATGGCCCCAGAAAACATACGAACTCACCCTGGCTGACATCAAGAGAAATATCATTCAAGGCGACAAATTCGCCAAATTTTTTAGTCAACCGGGATATTCGAAGATAGGGGGGAGAATTGGAAGTATTTGCGCTAGACAGATTGCTCACGGTCATCATGCCTTTTGTGTAATTTTCATCTGATATGATTGAGAACGTACGGAACCCGACGGGTAGCTCTCCCCGGGATTCTCAATACTTTAAAAGCCCCCTGACTCAAGTGCTATGTTTCGGATTTCAGGGGAAAGGATACGACGCTGGCAGCCTGACCTGGTTTATACCTGAGCTGGTTTATACCTGAGCTGGTTCATACCAGGATCTGGATCGGATCAGGCTGCCAACAAAGCGCCCCTGCAAAGGGGCGGAACACATCCCATATGTAAATTATTTCCGGCCGGGGAAAGACGGGAAATAATCTATCAGGATACTAATTTTTCTTAGGTTCTGATTTTGAATCGTATCGTTTCTGCCACTCGGCAAGAATTCTTTTCCGGTTGTTGGCGGCCCACTCAAAATCGTTTTTAATCAGCTTGGAAATTGTTTCAGGCGGGAAAAACTTCACCGGTTTGGCGATGCCCTTGTAGCCAACCACGGCATATGCAGAATTGTACATCTCCATGGCTTTTTTAGAGATCGACCAGTCGATCAGAGTTTTGGCGGCTTCAAGTTTATCCGTACCGGCAATAATGGCCGACGCCTCCATATCCCAGCCAATTCCCTCTTCGGGGATAATGATCTCCAGGGGGGCACCTGCGGCCTTCAGTTTTGCAGCTCGGAAAGCAAACGACACGCCAACGGGAATTTCTCCCGCAGCTGCCAGCTTGGCCGGCTTGGAACCCGAATGAGTGTAACGGGCGATATTTTTATGCAGAAGGTCCATAAATTCCCATCCACCCTTTTCGCCAAACAACTGCAGCCAGCTGGAGACATCCAGAAAACCGGTACCGGATGAATTCGGATTTGGCATGACCACCTGGTTTCGGTACATCGGCTTGGTAAGATCCTTCCAGGTTTTTGGTGCGACCAGATTATTTTTCTTGCCCTCAATCGTGTTGTACGCAATGGCTGCCACCCAGGCATCCATGCCAACCCAGCTGGGTACAGGATCACTGTCGTAAAATTTTGGATCCAGGTTTTCAAGTCCTTTGGGTTTGTACGGATAAAACATCCCCTCGGCTTTCATCAGCAACAGGGAAGTGGCAGCCAGCCCCCAGATGACATCGGCCTGCGGGTTATTCTTTTCTGCCAGCAGCTTGGCCGTTATGATACCGGTTGAATCCCGGACCCACTTGACATGAATGTCGGGATGATCCTCGTTAAACGTGGCGGCATATTTTTGCAGATCTTCCGCTTCAATAGCCGTATAGACGGTCAGATCTACTGCCAATGCCGGGGTCACGACAGCAAATATTGATATTGTAGTGATACACACCCCTACGACAAAGCTCTTCAGCACCGATTGTCTCATCATCTCCTCCTGAGAAATTCTTTTTTTTGTTGCCATGTGCAACTATTTGACCCGCAGCCAGAAGCCTGAGGCCGCCATTTACCTGAAAACCGTACGTCTTAAAACGTACGCCATACCCTGCAATGGGTTTTGCTATCTACTATATCACGATTGAGCTGTCAACATATATTTCCAGTTGCCCTTCCAACCTGCCTGAGCGTGGTGAACACTACTTTTATTATGTTTTTTCCGACAATTTTTCTTGCCTTCGAGATCGAATACTGATAGAAGCAGAAAAATTTTTCATCCCAAATCTTTTACCATACCATTTTACTTTTACCATACCATCTTAATGGTATAAAAAATTTTAATGGTATAAAAACGATAGCATTACCACAAAGGTAAAATACCATCGAAGCGTTCATCTTTGTCATGCTGGGAGCCGGCGCTTATGTCGGCTGGAACATCGGTGCCAACGATACGGCCAATTGTATCGGCACATCCGTCGGCTGTGGGCTGATTTCGTTTAAGAAGGCAGTTATTTTAGTGACCGTCTTCTCCTTTATTGGTGCCATGCTCCAGGGCGAGGCCGTCATGAAGACCATCGGAAAGGGAATCGTCAAACAAGATCTTGATTATATCGCCGTGTTCGTTGCCCTGATCAGTTCCGGATTTTTCGTCACCCTGGCCACATTTTATCGTATCCCGACGTCCACATCTCAGGCCATCGTCGGGGGTGTGCTCGGCATTGGTCTGGCAGTCCGGGCGGAAATTGATTATTCCAAACTGGGAACCATTGCCGAAAGCTGGCTGATCTGTCCCCTGTTGGTCATGGCCCTGGCATTTTCTTTGTACCATCTCTTGAATTTTATCTTACAGCGAATCAACAAGAGTCAACTGCTCGTTCACAATACCCTGGGATGGCTGGCGATCTTATCGGCCTGCTACGTCGCGTATTCCATGGGCGCCAACAACGCGGGCAATGCGGTGGGTCCCATTGCCAACCTGGATATTTTCCCGCCTGCTTTTCTGCTGGCCATAGGCGGCATCGCCATTGGTACCGGGGCCATAACCTACGGGAAAAAGGTAGCCGATACCGTGGGAAAAGGGATTACGCCGCTGGATATCCCGGGTGCCTTTATTGCGCAGCTATCTTCGGCACTGGGGATGCACCTGTTTTCCATGCTCGGTATCCCGGTATCCACATCTTCGGCGATTGTCGGCGCCGTGGTGGGCGTGGGGCTGGTGCGCGGCGCCAAATCGATCAGTAAAAAAACAATTATCACGATTCTGGTGGGGTGGGCATTAACCCCAACCCTGGCTGCCACGACCGCCTTTTTAATCTATCGGGGGCTGAAATTCTTGCTATAATTCCATCAATCTGATAATCTATAACTGTTATTTCAGGACACGACACGAAAATCGAAACAGGCGTTTATTTTTAGGAAATTATCTCTATCGTAAATGTTAATCTTTAACGAGGGGCTCCATGGTTTTTTTCAAAAAAGAAAAAGAGGTCATCAAACTTATTGAGAATCATGCCGACAAGGTGGAAGAATGCCTCGCCGTGTCCATAAAGACGATTTCAGCATACCTTGAAAATAATATTCCCGATGCCAAGAAACTGGCGCTCCAGACCGACCACATTGAAACCGAGGCAGACATGGTACGCCATGAAATCCGGGACAAATTGTATTTAGGCGCCTATATGCCCTTATTACGTGAGGATATTTACAAGCTGGTGGAAAGCCTGGATGTGGTGGCGAATTCCGCAGAAAAAAGCTGTGATTTCTTTCTCAATCAACGGCCAATGGTTCCGGACGATCTGAAAGCGGATTTTTTAAAAATCACCCAGGTATCCATGGGCGTTGGTGAATCTCTCAAGTATGCCGTCCTGTGTTATATTAAAGGTATCTGCCCCATCGAGGTATCCCGCAGCCATGCCAAGGATATCGGCCTGATGGAAACCAAGGTGGACAGCCTTGAATGGGATCTGACCAAGAAAATCTTTACCAGCAAAATCGATTTTGCCCGAAAACTTCACCTTCGCCACTGTCTGGATCATGTTGTCAACGTTTCCGATCGGGCCGAAGAATCGGCCGGTCAACTCGAGCTGGTCACCCTGAAATCAATGATTTAACCCCCATCGGTTCCCGGTGCCGGGGGGTGATCTCTCTACCGGCCAAACCGGTTTTTCCGGGATTTTTTTTCAAGCACCCATTAATATTATCATACCTCTCGCCCATTTCGCCGGGAACCCATCCTCACCTTCCCCGTTAGAATACGCCTTTACCATATCATATATAACTTATTTTCATAGATAACATAATTCTTATTCGTTTGACTTATAGTCGTTCGCTTTCTAATAGAGTGTTTATATCCGTTGTGAAAACAACAGGACCAATCAACCGGAACGAAACGATATCGGAGGAAAAAAATGGACCGAGACCCATTGATTCGCAGAAAAACATCAATTTCATACAAGACCGAGGAAAAAACCGTGATGCGGGGATACAATCTGAGCGATCTGGCTGAAGAAGGTTACTCCTTTTACGATGCCATGTTCGTCTTGTTTCAAAACCGCATCCCTGCCGAGGAAGAAGAAAAGATGCTCAAATACGAGATGGGGGTATTTCTGGAACATTCGATGTCCCCATCGGCCGTCGGGGCCATCGGCGTCAGTGCCGGCCGGCCCAACCTGCCCGTTTGTGTGGCGGCCGCCATATCCACATTCGGCGGGGTTCACGGACCGGGCGCGGCCCACGGCTACATGCTTAACAAATATCTGGAACGGGCCGAAAAAGAGGGGAAAACCATTGACGAAATGGCCAAGACCCTGGTGGATGAATACATGGATGCCAAAAAACCGGTCATGGGCATGGGCCAGCCCCAGCACATCGACAGTGACCCCCGGGCCGAACCGATTCATCTGAAACAGGAAGAGTTGGGGCTGGAAGGGGTTTACCTGGAATTCCAGCGGGCCGTGGAAAAATATTTTCACGCCCGCCGCAAGGCCGATGGCCGATCGTATGTGGGGGTCAATGTCGTCGGATCGGGGAACACAGCATTAATGGAAATCGGATTTTCGCCCAATGCCGGCTGGTGTATCGGCAGCGTGGTGCGGGGATTCAGCTGCGCCGCCCATGCGCTTTTCAATATGAAGAAGGGCCGGGCCTGGGGGGCTTCCCGCAACGAACCGATGGTTCAGATGATCGACCTGTCCATGATCAAATATATTGGTCCCGAAGACCGCATCGTGCCCAAGCAGGATGAGCGGCAGGAATACGCGAAAAAACAAAAAGAAGAAGGGGAATATAAAAAATGGGTTATTTAGATAAAGAAAAAACCGACAAACTGAATCAAGAAAAAAGAGATCGCGGAATCGGCAATCTGGGAAGTCCCAAAAACCCGTTTGACTACTATGCCCGGGAATACGGGACCGTACCCCGGGACACCAAGCGGGCACCATTTCAATGGGTATCGGAAGTGGCCTATAAAAATGTGCATCGAATCGTTACCCGCGGGTATGACACCACCGAGCTTATGGAAGAAGGGTATGGGGTCATCGATGTACTTTTTATAGACTACCAGGCCCGGATTCCGACCATTGAAGAAGAGAAAATGCTCAACTACGTCATGATCATGGCGCTGGAAGACGGCCTCTCTTCTCCGGCGGCCATTTCCCGGATCGTGGCCCGGTCGAAAACCTTTTTAACCCAGGCCTGCGGGGCATCCATCATGGCCTTCGGCCACGCCTACGGCGCTTACTCCGCTTTTGGCAACCGCCTCGAAGACTACCTGAAAAAAGCCGAATCTGAAAATTTGACCCTTCAACAGGCCGCCGAACGGCTCGTCAACGACAACCTGTACGACGAGGCCCTGGGCGTTTCAAGCCTGATGCTGAAGGACGCGGCCGCAAAACGGATGATTGCCCGGGCCAAAAAGCTTGGCATCGCCGGCAAATACATCGAGTTTACCGAAGCCGTGGTCGAAGCGGCGAAGAGCGCATCATCAGAACCCGTCGATATCGACATGCTCGGCGCCACCGGCGCGGTAATGCTCGACCTGGGGTTTTCCCCCGAGGCGACCTGGGCTATTTTAGCCGTCACCCGGTCTTTTGCAGCCGGCGCACACTATATCGAGGAAGTGGAACGGGAGGGAACGACCCGCCTGGGCCAGCCGCTGACACCCAAAGAAGATTACGACGGCCCGGCCGACCGACCGGTGCCGCCTTTATCCGAACGTCCCGCGCTTGACCGGTCGGCCATCTGCAAGACACCGGCCGAATGGAAAAAGCGGTTTGAGTCCATGAAATCAGTACGGGGCAGCGGGTTTGCCATTGTAGAGGAAATCGAAGATCCAAGTAAAAAATCGGGAATTAAGAAAGTGGGAAAACTATCGGATTGACGATTGAAGATTAAAAAATGATGTCGTTTTATTTAGAAATAATGACATCAGAAGGAGATAAAATGGAAGTCGTAAAGGCAGTCAAACGAAACGTGTTGCTCAATCCGGGTCCAGCAACGACCAGCGATGCGGTGAAGTTCGCCCAGGTGGTACCGGATATATGCCCCCGGGAACAGGAATTTGTCGATATCATGGCCGGCGTCCGCAGGGACCTGGTTAAAGTGGTTCACGGTGATCCGGCCAAGTATGCCGCCGTCATCTTTACCGGGTCTGGAACGATCATCCAGGATGTGCTGGTCAATTCACTGGTTCCGGAGGGAAAAAAAATTTGCGTCGTCAATAACGGCGCTTATGCGGCCCGCATGGTGGAGATCGCCGGCCATTACCATATCCCCTGCGTCGACATTCAATTTCCGTCGACCGGTCTGCCGGACCTTGACACAATCCGTGAAACCCTGGCCAAAGAACCTGATATCGCCGTGGTAGCGGCGGTTCATCATGAAACCGGCACCGGGGTATTGAATCCAATCCGGGAAATCGGAAAGATCGCCCATGATCACGGATGTATCTTCGTGGTCGATACCATCTCTACCTATGCGCTGCGACCCATCGATATCGAGACGGAAAATATCGATTTTCTGATGTCCTCTGCTCAGAAAGGCCTGGCCGGTATGACCGGCGCTTCCTGGACGGTAGGCAATATCGAAGAGATAAAAAAATCGAAAGACTACCCCACCCGGTCGTACTACTGCAACCTCTTCATGCAGTACGATTTTTTTGACCGGGTCGGTGAAATGCATTTTACCCCTCCGGTACAGACCATCTACGCTCTGCAAAAAGCCATCGAGGAATATTGGGAAGAGGGCGAAACCGCCCGCTGGGAACGACTCTCTCTGTGCTGGGAAGCGATCCACAGCGGCCTTGAAAAATTCGGTCTCAAATCGGTAATCGACAAAGCCATCCAGGGCCGCCTGGTGGTAACCGTGGAAGCGCCGGCCGATAACCGTTTCGACTTCTTTACGCTCCACGATTATTGTTACGAGCGTGGGTTTACCATCTACCCGGGAAAGATGTTCGGCCTGAAAACATTTCGACTATGCAACCTGGGCATGATCACGGCCAAAGATATTGAAAATTTCTTTGCCGTGGCTGCAAAAGCCTTTGAGAAAATGGGTATCTCGCTACCGATCACAAATTAAACCAATTTGGAGGAATCATGGAAGACACCATTCAGGAAATGTACGTCAAGGCCCGCAAGGCCTTTAAGGAAGTTGAGTTCTGGCCCCAGGAGAAAGTCGACGAAATGGTTCAGGCAGTGGCCTGGGAGCTGATGAAAGATGATGTTCGGCACAAACTCGGCCACATGGCCGTGGACGAATCGGATATCGGCAACGCAGAAGATAAAGTCAACAAGATCAAGAACAAAACCCTGGGCACCCTCTACGATATGCGCGCTGCCAAAACCTGCGGCATGGTCGAAGAGAACAAAGAACTTGGAATTCGTATATACGCCAAGCCCATAGGTGTGATTGCCAACGTGGTTCCATGCACCAACCCGGAATCGACGATCTGCTGTCTGTCCCTGAGTACACTCAAAACACGCAATGCCCAGATTGTCTCCCCCCACCCCCGTACCCAGAAAACGTCGTATGAAACCGTGGCCCATGTTCGCAAGGCCCTGGCCAGAGTGGGCGCACCGGTGGACCTGGTGCAGTGCATCAAAAAAACGAGCCATGCCGCCACGTCGGAACTGATGGCCAATTGTGATTTCGCCGTGGCCACCGGCGGTGCAGCACTGGTAAAAGTCGTTTATGCCGCCGGCAAGCCGGCGCATACCGTGGGCGCCGGCAATGTCGTTTCCATCGTCGACGACACGGCCGATCTTCCCGCCGCCGCCCACAAGATCATGCTGTCTAAAACGGCCAACAATTCCGCATCGTGTTCGTCCGAAAATGCAGTGGCCCTGTACGAAAGCATTTACGACGACATGCTCAAAGCCCTCGAGTCCGAAGGTGGATATCTGTGCAATACGGATGAGCGGGAACAACTGCGGAAATACATGTGGCCCGACGGCACGCATTTAAACCGGGACATTGTCGCCCACCCGGCCACGTTTATTGCGAAAAATGCCGGGTTAACCGTACCGGCCGATACCAAATTTCTTATGGTCAAAGGCGAAAAAATTGGCCCCGAAGACCGGTTTTCCGGTGAAAAAATATCCCCGGTCCTCACCGTCTGGAAGTGGTCCGATTTTGACAACATGCTCGACCGGCTGGAAAAAATTCTCAAATTTTCAGGGGAGGGGCATTCCGCCTCGATCCATACGGAAAACGACGATCGCCGCGTTAAACTCGCCCTGCGGGCCAACGTGGGCCGCATTGTCTGCAACATGCCCCATGCCCACGCCAACAGCGGCGGCTGGACAACCGGCCTGCCCACCACTGATACGCTGGGCTGCGGGAGCTGGGCAGGAAATATCACCAGCGATAATATCAACTGGACCCATTTTCTCAACTACACCTGGCTGTCAATTCCCAAAAAAGAGTACATTCCCACGGTAGAAGAGCTGTGCGGAGACTACCTCAAAAAATGGGGAACCGATTAAATCGAAACCGATCCGGCAGGGGCGTGCATCATCGCTGCCCCTGCCCTGTCCGGCCACGCCTTGCCGGGTCAGAACAAAAGGACAACGGGCGACATGATCAAAGCCATTCTTTTTGATTTCGGCCAGACCCTCGTCAACTCGGCCGATGGATTTAAACAGGCCGAAAAGCAGGCACAGGCGTGGATAAAGACCGATCTGTTCGGGGATGAACAGGGTCGCCGGCAGGAATCGGCATTCATGGATGTCTACCGCCGCATCCGCAAAGATTTTCACAACCGGTCAATCTTTTCACGCCCGGCCATGTGGGCAAAAGTTTTTCATCATTTCAACCATACCGCAGATCCTGTCCGACTCGAAAAAAAAGAATCCCGATACTGGGAAACGGTCAAAGCGTATACCCGGCCGTTTCCCGAAACCCTGCCCGTACTGCAACAACTGGCCGAATCGTACCCCCTGGCACTGATCACCAATACCCAGGGCCAGAAACAGACCGGCACCCACCGGATCGCCCTTTTCCCCGAGATAGAACGCTTTTTCAAAACTATTATCGTGGCCGGTGAATCCGGGATTCCTGCCAAACCGGATAAAACACCATTTCTCTCCGGTGTAAAGGAATTGGGGGTCGAACCGGATCAGGCTGTTTATGTGGGGGACGACTGGCGCATCGATATCCAGGGATCACAAGCCGCCGGTCTTCACCCCGTCTGGCTCAAGCACCACCGGGTACATCGCAACTGGCCAAAAGTTGACTCAATCGTTCCGGTCATCACCGGGCTCGCTCAACTGCCGGAACATATTAACGCCTTGAACGGAAAATCCACGAGCGTATAGAGACCGGTATGCAGGAAAACAGACCCGGCAATATCGATATCGATGCACTTTTAAAAGCCGGACGGCTGGAAGCAGCACAGGATTACTACGACCAGACAAAAACAGCACGGGACCGGCAAAAGATTAATCATCAACTCGCAGCCTTGAAATTTTCCGCAAAAGCGGCACAGGCTACCGGTGAAATCCGAAAGGCCGACCGTCTCAAGCGGCGGGAAATGGCGCTTGAAATCTTCAAATCCCACGGTCTCAATCCGGATAAACTGATCCGGCCAACGGACCTTACCGCCGGATATTTCGGTAAGATTCTCCTCGTGATTATCAGTGGCCGACGCATCGGAAAACGGATTTGTCTCCGCTCGGGCGACGACTGGCACCATGAAATTTTAAGACGTACGGAAGAAGAGATCAGGGACCTGGGATTCGAAGATTCGCTGGTCACACCGGTTGGTGGTGCGGCAATACGGTCTGATCAAAATGACCGTATCGTTATTTTTGGCAGTAGCGATGACTACGGCACCTGTGACAAAAAAATAGCGGCAGACCTGATTGCAGCCGCATTTCCCAAAAAGAGAGTACACTGCTGCCGATAGTTTCGGCTTATTATATAAATGCGCCTGTTTTCGAAAAAATATGGCCCTGGAGTGATTTCAGCCGGTCTTTACTGGAAGCCAGCCGCAGGCTATCCACCGTATGCCATCCCAGGGTATCGCCGACTTCTTCTTTTAACGTATCGAACAGTCCGGGGATCTGGAGAGCAAGACGATGATGATGCATGAGGCGGGGTCTATTTTTCAGGATGCGACTAAGACGTTGATGTCGGACAACGGCATATCCTTCTCCATGCCCATTATCCTATCCAATAATGAAGCAATTAAAATGGCAGTTGAAGAAAGAGCAGGCATCGCCAGCATGTCTAAAAGGGTTGTTGCCAAAGAGATCCAGTCTGAACGGCTGGTGGGCATTCCAATATCCCGCCCGCCGCTTGCCAGAAAATTCCACCTCATTCACCAAAAAGACAAATTTATAAACCGACCGATAGCGGTGCTTACTCAGATGCTGGGCCAATGGGCGGCAGCGGCAGGGCGCTCTTGAAAGCAATCACCTTATTACAACCGTGGGCATCCCTTGTGGCCATTGGTGCCAAGACGATTGAAACTCGCCCCTATGCCACCAGATACAGGGGGCCGCTGGCCATTCATGCCGCTAAAAGAGCGACACCTGTCGATGACCCGTATTTTAGAAGTCTGCTGACCAGTGCAGGCCTGAACCCTGATCAGCTCCCTCTTGGTGCCATCCTCGCCACCTGCCATCTAATCGACTGCGAAAAGATCTCCCATGCCAATTGCCCCTGCTATCCTGAATACGCGTTCAGCAATTTTAAACCGGGGTGGTTTACGTGGAAACTGGCCGACATCAAACCGCTGGTAAAGCCGAGGCCATCAAGAGGACACCGGGGGCTGTGGAAACTTTCTCTCTACACGTTCTGATACATATTTTCCACCAGGCCGGATATTGATCTTTCGTCAATATTAAAGCAGAATACACACCAAGTACCACTCCTGCACCCGGAAATCCGGCGATTTTCCATCAAACAACGGACGCAAAGCCTGGCTTGACGATACCCCCTGCCTGCGACAGGTCGACAGGTACCCGCGAACACGACAAAAGATCAGTGCGCCTTCCATCGAGCGAAAACATCCCGATATCTTCTGCTGGACTTTGTCATACTTTTCTTTACAGTAAATTTCCAGTTTCAATGCATAATCGATGTAACCCATTGATTTTTATACGCATGAATTGGACAGAGCTTATCGGGAAGTTAAATGGCAGTGCCAAAAAATTATTTATCGCTATCAGTACTTGATTTTGTAGATATTTAATTTTGAAACTGTCAAAGATTAGAAACAGCGATAGTATCGTTACTGTCGCGCAGCTGCCTCACCATGTCCAAAAACGTTGCCTTGGCCTGGGTGATCGGAATGTAAGTCTCAAGGGTCTGAAATGGCGATCACTCCTGTTTATTCGTTTTAACAGTTTTACTATTGACTATTTCTTCAGCTTTCACGACTCAGGTTACAGGCATACTCATCGGCCCAATGATCTATCCGGTCAATCAGCCGCTGCAATACACCGGAAATGTATTTATCCTTATGATACAATAAGTAGAACCGGCGGGTCAGAGGCGGTCCGGGAAAGGGAAGTACGGTGATCTTACCCGTCAGGATTTCTTCCCTGGCGACATGGCGGGATACCAGCGCAAGCCCCAGGCCCTCTCCGACGGCCTTGATGATCGCCCGGTTGGAGGAGAGCTCCAGCGGAATCCGGATATCGATCTTGTTCTTCCGGATAAATTCAACAATGGCCTGGGCAGGAACTGATCCCTTTTCGTGGACGATCACCGACTGCCCGGCCAGATCCATGACGGTCAGCCGCTTTTTTTGAATCAGCGGGTGCGTCGGCGCCGAGATAAACACCAGCCGGTCTTCCAGCACCTCGCGGCAGACAATTTTTTCATGCTCCACGGGATAGGACGCGATGCCGATATCACATTTTAAGTCGGCCACGTTTTCGATGATGAGATCAGTCGGTAAAATACTCACCGACATACGGATCGACGGATGTCTCTTGCTGATCGGGTTGACAATCGCCGGCAGATAGTAGGCCCCGAAACTTTCACCGGCGTGGATTCTGATGTGTCCCTTCTCCAGGTTCTGGAACGCCCGGATACTGTCTTCCGCCTGGACCTCGAGGTCGAAAATCTTTTCGGCAACCTGATAAAGCGCCTGCCCGGCGTCGGTCAGCTTCAACTCTTTCCCAAACCGATTGAGCAGCTTGATTTCGTAAAAGGCCTGAATACGCTGAATCCCCTTGGTCATAGCCGGCTGGGTAATATTCAGCTCACGGGCGGCCTTGCTCAAATTACCTCTTTTGGCGGCCAGATAAAAAATTTTCAGCTGATTCAGGTTCATTGTGACGGGGCCATTGTTTCAGGATCTTGGTTTCGGATTCACTGGGGCATCGGTTGAACCATCTGTTTGATGCGCCCGGATAACACCGCCTCCATAAATTCATCGGCCAGGCGTCTTCCGGCATGGGCAGCCTGTTTCCAGTACGCCACCCTTTCCGCATCCCGTCCCGAAAAAAGCGCAAAATCGTTCCGATCCGGAATTTTACCATACGGCAGATCCGAAAGGAAAGACCGTGAAGGGCCGACCATCAGCATATCCGCCATATTCCTCGCCGACGGACGGCGCCAGGGAAGCGACTTGTCAAGCCACCCTGAGATAATACGATCCGTATAGTGAAACATGAGAACGATGCCATCACTACGTGAATAGGGAAGGTCCATGTGGTAGTCAATCACCCCCCCATCCCGGTACGTCCCGTCCGGCGCGCCCGGAATACCGGTGACACCCGGCATGATGATTGGAATCGCCCCGGAAGCCATCATTGCCGGCCGGAGGTTCGCCCGGCAAAGCGGCACCCGGTGGGTGGTAAACCCTTCCATCGTTCCGAACGGCGGCATATCCCGGGGATCATGAAACAACACCCGGTCAAATAAAAACCGAAGTCCCCGGCGATGAATCATATTGAGGCCGATGGCACCGATCATCCCCGCCATCTGAACCAGTTTTATGTCACTGGTGACCAGGCCTTTGCAGCGAACCGCCATCATGTTCAGGCGCAAAAAAGGGTGGGAAAGAATCTGCCCCGGCCCGGTTTCGGGCATAATGTCATTTAATATCCGGACCGCCTCCTGGTGAATCTCGGCCGGAGACGGGTTCTCCCGGTAAAATTGATAGATATAGGCTTTTTCAAATCGGTCCACCGCTGCCACCGGATCCGCCTGGGTCACCATGGCAAACCGCCAGGCGCCCGACGACGACCCCACCAGAAACAGCGGTTTCTGCCGGTCCTTGAACCAGGTAGTAAAAACAGCCCGGTCCATCGACCCCAATACCAGCCATTTGGGACCACCGGCAGCTCCGGCCACAACCTGCACATCATCCGGTGAAAGCCCTCCGGACCGAATCCGCTCAATGGCCCTGCGGCCGGCATAGAAAGTCAGAGATGACGATGTCATTTACGTTTTACCGATACCTTTCCGTCTGTTTTTAAAAAATAACAGAAATACCACCGGCCATCAACGGTTAATCGATTTATTCACAATTACCTTTTTTGAATACCAGCAGGCACGGTGACCGGCGACAGGGCCCGACCTGTCTGCTGTGAGATATGGCCGGACAGCATCGTCGATACCAAAACACTATCGCATTATTTTTCATATTGGGGCAACCATGCCGTTAAAGCCACGGCCAGAACACCGATCCAGGGAATGATTCGCACGTGCATTGATCGCCGATTCAGCCGATCTATCCCCGGGGCCTGAACCTGTGGAATGCCAAACAAAAATTGTTTCCATACGCCGGGCTTCGTCCATCGACAGTTTTCAATGATTTGACCAGCCGACGGCACCCGGTGCCGTTCAATATCCGGTCCGGTTGAACAGGTGAGTGATACCGGAATCAATAAAAAATATGCCAAATTTTAATAAATTTTATGCTATCATGTCGAGCATGAAAAAAATCCTCGTCAGCGCATGCCTGCTCGGATATCCGGTCCGTTACAATGGCTCAGGCAAGCGGATCACCCACCAGATACTGAGCCAGTGGTTTGATGAAGAACGGCTGGTTCCTTTTTGCCCGGAAATGGCCGCGGGCGGGACCGTTCCCCGCCCACCGGCCGAAATTGTCGGAAGAGACGGCAGGGCCGTTCTTGACGGCCAGGCTGAAGTGATGGACAAGACGGGCCAAAACCTGACCCGATTATTCGTTACCGCGGCCGGGATGGCCTTTGAGGTGGTAAAAAAAAATCAGATCCGCATCGCCATCCTGTCAGACGGCAGTCCCTCCTGCGGAAGCACATTTATTCACGACGGTACGTTCTCGGGTGCCACAAAGACCGGTCAGGGCGTGGTGGCGGCGTTTCTTTCGAAAAACGGCGTAGCGGTTTTTGGGGAAAGTCAGATAGATGCTGCCCTTAAATATTTTCGAGCCCTTGAACACGCATAAGAGATATTCACGCAATCTTTTTTATATGCCTATCCGGTTAGCACAGGCTCGCCTGATTCCAGTGGATTAGACGATGTCTTTGCGCTTTTGTTAAAGTTCCTGTAGGTCAATGATTCCACTTGGACGGCTACTTTCAGCACACTGTCGGAACCCACCATTGGCCAGAATCGCCGGTTAAATCGGAAAACGAATTCGTTGAGATAGCCCTGATAGTTCGCCGGGCTGACTCTGTGGTTTGTTCCCAAGAGCCAAGCATCAAGATTTCCGAATCCAATGTGGATTATTGGGAGATGCTGGGCCGTCTTGGCTTGATCACCTCGGACTGGCACGGCGGTGTGGTTGTAGCCCAGCTTGTGCAAGCGGATAACAATCCAAAACGAGACTCGTAGCGCGGAAGCATCGACAGACCCTCAATTTTTCAAAGAACAGGAACAACAGCGTCTACATGCAAAAACCCGACCGGGCATTACTGATATGACCTACGTTTGTCAAGAGATAAAAATTCACTGGAGATCGAAATCCACGGGAGAAGTCGCCGCTAATCTGCCGTTTATGAAAATATGACAGAGAATAATTTCACACATAACATTTGACATTACCCATAATGTCATAGTATTTAAGTGGGAAATTTATTTATTTGTTAAAAAGTATTTTCTGTTTTCTGTGCCATGACTGAATCACCTGTACCTCCTGCGTTTGTTAGAAAAAATGGTTCCATTGTATCGAGTATTATTTTAATACAGGCAGTAAGAAGTGATTTTTTCCCTTAAACCAAGATAGGCCAATTATGACGAAATCACCTCTAAAAGTTATGTTTCCATTTCTTTTCTGGTTCAGGGATTATTCAGGAAAGCACCTGATAAATGATTTCATTGCTGGAATTACCGTTGCTCTTGTACTGATTCCGCAATCCATGGCATACGCCCAGCTCGCCGGACTGCCGGCATATTATGGTCTGTATGCCTCCTTCCTGCCACCCATGGTTGCAGCCATGTTTGGCTCAAGCAGACGGCTTGCCACAGGTCCTGTGGCCGTGGTCTCCATAATGACTGCGGCCACCCTTGAGCCTCTCGCCATTGCCGGTGGTGAAGCCTATATTGCCTATGCCATTCTGCTCGCCTTCTGCGTTGGTGTCTTTCAGTTTCTTTTGGGCGTACTCCGGCTTGGAGTTATTGTCAATCTGCTGTCCCATCCTGTGATAATAGGATTTGTCAATGCTGCGGCGCTCATCATTGCGTCCAGTCAGTTGCCAAAATTTTTTGGCGTGCATGTGGACAAAGCCGAGCATTATTACCAGACCATGGCAAGGGTTGCTGAAGCGGCAATCAACTTCATTCACTGGCCCACCTTTTTCATGGGTGTGCTGGCCATTGTGATTATGGCTGGTTGCAAACGCAAACATCCGGGCCTTCCCTGTGTATTGTTTGCCGTTGTTATCACCACATGGCTCTCCTGGTTCACCAATTTTGAACAGAACAGGAGCGTAAATGTCGCGGACATCCATATCCCGGGATTAATGAGTAAAATAAACCAGCTCGTTTCCAACCTTGACCGCATTCAGCAAACAGTCTCTGTGCGCACAGCCATTACCAATGGCTCCGATACATCGCCATCTCCTGAAGCTGGACAAACTGAAAATGTCTGCGCAAGCTGCCACTCCATACGGGGTATTGGGCTGAAGGAACTGAAGAATGGCGACCGGATAGCGAAAAATGAAGTGATTCCCCTCCGGAAAGTCCTGGAACTCCACCTCATGGCAGGAGTACTGAACCAGTATCTCGCTGAAGAAAAAAAACATGCTGTTGAACTGAGAAAAGAACTGCGTTCCCTGCGGCTTGTTGCGGTGAAGGGGGAGGCCAACTCCATCTATTATCTGCCAGAAGACAAACTCGGCAACAGGGAGCGTGCGGACACCCGAATCTGGCGAATGCGCATTTCCAATAAACAGATCCTGCCGGAGGACATCCAGCTGATCGGAGGCGGCGAGGTGGTAGGCAATATTCCGCCCGGGCTGCCGTCGATTTCCATGCCCCATTTAGATTTTTCCATCATGGGCAAACTGATCTTGCCTGCCATTATCATCTCTATTCTCGGTTTTATGGAGGCCATCTCGATTGCCAAGGATATGGCTGCCCGCAGCGGTTACCGGCTTGATCCGAACCAGGAGCTGATCGGCCAGGGGCTTGCCAACCTGGCCGGATCATTCAGCGGCAGCTATCCGGTTTCCGGCTCGTTTTCACGCTCGGCAGTCAACTTTCAGGCTGGGGCTGTCAGCGGAATGTCCTCCGTGTTTACAAGTATTGCCGTTATCATCACCCTGCTCTTCTGCACGCCCCTGCTCTATCATCTGCCCCAATCCGTGCTCGCGGCAATTATCATGATGGCCGTGGTCGGGCTGCTTAACATTAAAGACGTGCGCCATGCCTTTACGGTCAGGCGTGCAGACGGTATTATCTGCCTGATCACCTTTTTTTCCAGCCTCTTTTTTGCGCCTCATCTGGACAGGGGTATTATGATCGGCGTGCTCCTCTCAGCCGGAGTCTTTTTTTATAAACGAATGCGACCGACCATTGCCGAGCTTTCCCTGTGGGAAGACAACCATTTTCGAGACACCCGGCTTTTCAATCTTGCCCAGTGCAAATACATTGCCGTGATCCGCTTTGACGGCCCCCTTTTTTACGGCAATATCAGCTACCTGGAAGATGAAATCCTTAAAATTATCCACAAACTGCCGGAGCTTAAAATTATCCATTTCAAATGCAACGGCATTAATGGCATCGATACCTCTGGCGAACACGCCCTGGCTCAAATCGTTGACCGGCTGCACGCGGCGGGCTACAATGTCTTTTTCAGCGGACTCAAGGCGGAGATTGTCGAGATCATCGAACGCTCTGGCCTGCTTTATAAAATCGGCAGCAGCAATCTATTCCCTACCCTGGCCACTGCCCTTGATACCATCTGGGATATTGGCCATCGTGAATCAGATGAAGAGATTTGCCCGCTCAAAAAAGTAGTTAAGGTCACACAAGATACATGAACTTTCCCTTGCCCAGGGACTTCTCAGCCAGCTTGAAGAACTTGTCCGGGAGCACAAGGCAACAACAATTCTTGTGGTGGGGGTAGAGATTGGTGACCAGTCAGGCATTGTGACAGACTCCTTCTGCTTTGGTTTTAATACCCTTAAAAAAGAACAACAACTGACCGAAGATGCCCTTCTCTCCATCAACCCCACCAAAGGCTCAGAGCTGATCAACCGTAAAGAGAGAAACTGATATTGGAAGGCTGCACAGTTGAAGACCTGATGGTGCCGCTGGCCGAATACGCCACCGTCTCTTCAGGACGCACCCTGCAGGAGGCAGTACTTGCCCTGGAAAAGGCACCACTCTGTTTTGGTACTGGACACAAACGATCACGTCATTGGCAGGCTCAATCATCTTGATGCACTTTGCGCACTTATCCCCCAGCAACAGAATATTTCGGCATGGACGATCCCCCAAGATTTGGTTTCAGCAACCATTTTCATATCAGCACCGGAACGGTCTGGGTGCGCAGTGCGGGGCATTTTAATTTTCTCTACCGCTTCCCGAAAAGCGGACTGCGTCCCTACATCAGCTTTGAACCGGGCAAACAACCCCAGGGCATTTTTATTGATTTTATCAATACTCATAACAGGATGGACTCGTAAAAACCTGATATGATTGATAGTTGTCAAGCAGAAAATATCTATCCGCCTTCCTTTTTTTAAGTGATTGTTCAGGAACCATTTTAAAATGATGTTCCAGGTCATTGGGAGTGGCGGGATCATTGAAAACGACGGTTGATCAGTCTGATATTCGCGGGTTGGATACCGCATGTCATGGTTTCGTCGTGGAGCTGCCTCGGTCTAAAATCGGGAGTTAGGCCAAGGGCCGTATCCTATAGGTTTTACGAGGGTTCTCCGTACCGTGATCGCGCCACCGCCATCTGGATTTGCCGTTATAAACAATGGCATGTCTGAGCAAAAAGGCTTTGAGCTGTTGTTTGGATTTTCGGCAAGCGCTGACGGCATCTTCCCGGGCACGGGTCAAGTCGCGCATGGCCTCATCCTGACGGTCGGGAATATAGACGGCGGTGAGTTCACCGGCACGATGCAACCGGGCCAGCATCTTGGCATCGCGTTTATCATTTTTAATGCGAACGCCGCTCTTTTTAGGAATCATCGAAGGGGCCGCCACCATGCAGTCAAACCCGCTTTTTGTTAGATACCTGTGAATATTATAACCGCAGGGACCGGCTTCATAAACGAAATTAAGACGACTTGCCGTAGAAACCATTTTACGACAAAATCTGTTCAGAGCGTCAAAATCGTTATTAATGGTGCCATAGCTCCTGGCTGGACCCCGGCCGTCCTGATCCGCGATGGCGATGGTGATCGAATTTTTGTGGACATCCATACCGATAAACTTTACACTGTTCATGACCTGCCTCCTTGGTTATGGCTCTGTATTGAGCGGGTTGATGTTTTTGCTCAGTATAACCCACGTTTGCAAGGAAGGCAGGTCTTTTTGTTGGCATCATAGCAAAAACCAGCTAAAAATGTTCATGGGCGAGAATGGGCCCCCAATTAGCTCGTCGGAGCCCAGGATCATTTTTTGCGGGTTGTATCGCACGGCTTTACGAACTGCTCGGATGCTATCTATCAATCATTATGTCTAAAAAGCCAATTTCGGCCGATTTAAAAATTTTGGCTGGAATTTTATTAACATCGTGGCGAACTTTTTCGTTCGGCGCTTAAATTGCTCTTTGATAAGCACACAGACCACTAAAAAGGACCCGATGGTGCCACATGTTGGATCTGACGTGCACCGAGTCCATACGTTGCTTTTCCAAATCTGTCTTAAAAAGGGCGTCAGCATTTGGAGCGTCGTATCAAAGATCTCGGTATAGGCCTCTTCCCGTGGATAAAATCTCACGCATAAGAGATATTCACGCAATCTTTTTTGTTATTGCATGAGATAAAACAACGCCCCCTTAATAGAAAAGATACAACATCCCGATCAAAACGATTAGAAACAATACCGTCATACCCGCACCGGCCTTAGCATAATCCATGGTCCTGTAGCCGCCGGGTCTCATGATCAGGGCGTTTACCTGGTGGGTCGGAAGTACAAAGGTATTGGACGCGGCAATGGCAACCACCATGGCCGTTATCCTCGGATCTGCACCGGCTTGAACGGCCATTGACATGCATAAGGGAACCAGAAGAACGGTTGCCCCCACATTCGAAACAACCAGGGTAAAGAAAGAGGTCAAAATACCGACCACGAGAAGAAAAACAATCGTCGGAACCGACCCGATAGTCGTCATGATCGTCGTTGCAATAAATTCAGCTGCACCGGTTTTCTGAAAAGCCAGGCCCAGGGGGATCAGACCGCCCAATAAAAAAACAGTCATCCAGTCAACGGACTCATAGGCTTCATCAATGCTTATAACATTGCTTAATATCATGCCCAATGCGCCGGTTAAAAGGCAGTCAGACAAAGATAGTTTCATCCCCGGATGGCCGAGGGCGTTCATCAATGGTTCAAACCCCATCACAAGCCCAAGGGCGACAATGAGCCAGACAATGGCGATGATCGCCTTTTCCGTCCGCATTAATTCACCTTTGACTTCGGTGGTAAAGACAAAGGTGCTTTTTGATTTCAGCCAGTGAAACACCCGCCAGGTGCCAAACATCAACACCGCATCACCCGGCTTGAATCTGTGCTCGGGAAGGTCATTAAAATGACAATACCCGTCCGTGCAGATGGTTATCGGTATGGCTTCAAAAGACTCCGTAAAATGCACTTCGCCCAATTTTTTCCCCACCAGTTCCGATCTTTGCGTGACAATCCCCTCCATGAGACCGGCATTATTGGGAGACAAATCCTCGGCAAAAATATCAAGATCCGGTTTTAAAATATAGCCCATATCTTTTGCCATGGCAGCTACGATTCTTTTGCTGTGGGCAATCACGGCAAAGGTGTCTTTTTTTTCCAATCGACTGGTTCGGCTCGGCGCCAGGGTCTTGGTCTGTTTCCTGGAATTGTAAATGGCGATGATGCTTATATGGTATTGTTCCCGTATAGTGAGCTGTTCCAGGTTTCGACGATCATCATGGTCTTCGGGAACTTCAAGTTCATAAATCGCATCAATCATGTCGTAGGTATCTACAATTGAATCAGGGACAAGAGAACTGTCGCTGTCTTCTGATGAATTTGCCGGCAGTACATATTTACCCAATACAATAAAATAGATAATGGCGCTGGCCACCAGGGCGACACCGATGGGTGTCTGGGTAAAAAGCCCCAGGGGCTCGATCTTTTCCGGCATAAATCCCAGGGAATTTGCCTGTTCGATCAGGTCATTCAGCAAAATCGTGGGGCTGGCCCCGACAAGCGTCATGGTGCCGCCGATAATCGCACAAAATCCCATGGGCATGAGGATTCTCGAAATCGGAATACCGGTTTGTTTACCGATTCTAATAGCAGCCGGCATAAAAAGCGCGGCCGCACCGATGTTCTGCATAAAACTTGAGATAAACGCGACGGTTCCGGATATGAGCGTAACAATCCGGTTCTCCGCTTTTCCCGCGATCTGGAGAATCTTCCGGGCCAGGACATTCATCACCCCGGTTTTATCCAGCCCCGCGCCGATGATAATCACTGCGATGATGGATACAACGGCATTGCTGGATAAACCGCTGATGGCTTCTTTGGGTGTCACAACGCCCAGAATAGGCAGGATCACCATCATGATAATCCCGACGACGTCCACCCTGACAAACTCAAAGATGAAAAGGACAATAGCAAGGACCAATACTCCCATCACAATTTCCATCTGAGCGGTGATTGCTACCTCGGCAACCGGTTTATCTGCGGCAATTAATATGCCCGGTAGAAAAAAAATACCGGTAATAAAAAAAATCAGGGCTATCAAGTATGAGCCAGTCCTGTCTTTCAATTTACCCTCCCCCCCCTAAATAAAGTGTAAGCTGTCTGTTTTATAGCGATGAGTTCTCCCTGAACAAATGATTGACTGAATTAAGCCGTTACCTGCGCACGCCCATTTTAATTGGACGCCAAACCTTTAAAATCATATATTCAGATTTAAACCAAATGGGTTGCGCCCCTTGTATCAACTGCTTTTCCTGGAAAGTACTTTTTCGTTCGCATGCTTGATAACCCTGCTCAGTTCCGCAATATCCAGCGGTTTGTGTAAATAATCAAAAGCACCCAGTTCAAGACACTGCTTTTTATCGTCATCGGAACCATGTCCGGTGAGTATAATGACCTCGGTTTCAGGATATTTCTGTTTGACTATTTTAAGCATGTCAATCCCGCTTTGCCCAGGCATTTTTAAATCAAATACCATGACATCCGGTTCATCCTGTTCAATTAAGCGCAAGGCCGATTCTCCGTCATGAACGACAGCTGATCCCATATCCCTCAGTGCCAATCGTTCGGAAAGTGTTTTAACGAATTCCTGTTCATCATCAACCAGAAGAATTTTTGATGGCCGACGTTTATCGTACCGGCGATATACTTCATGGGCAGGAGAACGGCTGTCAAATTTAAATTCTACATTTTCGACGCCATCGACCTGTTCAACAATGGTTCTTATTTCTTCTTTCAGACGGTTGATTTTACGTGCACCCTTATCAATACCGATGCATATATTACCGTTATTGGCATTCACCGTCACGTCATGGCCCTTTTTGGCCAAAGCGACCTCGACCCTGGCTGACAGGTTGAAATCTTTCACGGCCTGGATGGATGTTTTCGTCGGATTGAAGATCCCCTCATCCAGGCTCTGCACGACCAGGTCACAGGCCTCTTCCAGGGATTCCGTGTGCATCGGAATAACCAGATCGAAGTAGGCCGGGTTGAAGGGGTCGTAAATACCGCAATATTTTGCAAGCCATTTCACCTGCTCCTCGTCAAGTTTTCTGATGATCTGACGGGCTTCGGATTCCGTGCCCCCCTGTTTCTCTATCAATGTGGCCACACGAAACGCCATGTCGGCAACGAGGCCCACCTGAAAAAAATGGGTAATTTCCATGGGAATCAACCGCACGGGATACCCGGACAGTACCAGGTCTCTTCCCGCTGATACCATGAGCATCTTTGACAGAACCAGTTTGATATATGCCAGCGAATACTTCTTTTCATGCGTAAATTTTTCAAACACGGAGGTTTTAAGGGTAAGGGCTTTTTGAATCTTTGATTCTGTAATTCCGGATAAAATAGATGCCTCGGAAATAATCTGCTCGATGCTGCTATGTCGAAAATGTGTTTTTCCGACCAGACAGCGAATGACCTCGTTCTCCTGGCAGAACCCCTTGCTGAAGACCGTTATGATTGCCATGGTTATGCCCCCGCTTAGATTTATTTGCTCCTGAATAATATAAAGCGTGATAAAAATCAGCGCGTGTTTTTTACTATACGTTTATTATATAGCAAAAAACGTATTGAGAATACACCCTCTATACTATTTTGTTTCAATTGGAAACAGCGGACTGGGCAGCTGTACGACCAGCAGTGTCGATAAATTTCTGCGCCGGATTTGCCATGATTCGGCAGATGAACCGGTTTGCCAACAATGATATGACAGATCGGTCAAACCGGCTCACCCGGCAGATGTGATCAATTCAGGATAAGACCAGTGGATTACTGCGCTTCGGGATGCAGGCTATTTTCAGGTGTCTGTACAAAAACAACATTCGGGGAAACAACCTCACCGTCGGCAGGGGGTAAGCCCGGCAGGGCTGAATACCGGCGATCTTTCTTTCAAAAGAGGCTGTATCCAGCCCGGTACCGATAATTAATCTCCCAAAGATTGAATAAAACACCCCCCGCTGCCGCCATCGCCATCGTCGTCGCTGGACGGTGGGGGTGCCGATGGGGCCGGCATGGATAAAGGCGGGTTGTTTTCGGCGAAATACTCGTGACTGTCCGCATTTTTTATGGCTGCATCCGGATTGATCCGGGCCAGATTACGTGCATTGGACTGAGTAGGAGCAATATCCTTGGTTTCGGCAATAATCTTGAAATGCGACATCTCGTGGACAATCGTGCCGGCTTTCGAGTCGGTTCCGTTCAGTGGCGCAGACCAGAACTGGTTACAGAAATAAATCTTATATGGCTCATTGGGAATTACGTACGCATAATAAGGATTTAGATCAACACAGACAGCATAGATCTGTTCAGTGGCCAGCGCATCAGATATCCGGTCGAAATGGCCGGTCACGATTGAATACCGGGATGAGTCGTAGGCGCCAAACCATTCCCGGTAGCGCTGCGCCTGCGGCCGCAGGTTCACGGGGGCATTGTGCAGGGCATTTTTTGCCGTTAACGCGATGCGCCGGGCTTCCGCCAGGGCAGCATTAATCACATTCAACTGCCCGGGCGTACATGCTGCCAGGGGGCGGCTCAACGAAACTGGCTCATCCATTCCCGTTATCAATGTAAATTCCACCGGATCGGAAGAAGATAGCGGTTGCTTCTCGGACGGGAACCCGGTCTGTACGTCTCCCTCCGGAATTGCCGCGGGGGTTTTGGCTGTTACCTCGCTTTTCCGGTATTGAACCGTATACTCACCGGCCTGGTAGATTTGATACCCCTTTTCAAGGGCCACAATCCCGGAGACTTCCTGATTGGCACCGATCCGGATATAATCATCCGGCCCGGGCGTGCCCCTTTTCACCAGCATGCCGATGTAGGGGACCGGCCGGCCGTCATGGCGAACGTCAAGACAGTCGCTTGTCCATTCGCCCTCAAGGGGGGTCCCCCATTTCAGTACATCAATGGGATTTTCAGACCCGTTTTTCAGACTGAATTTCAGCCGGATTGAAATACCGTTATCCTCATCGACCCCTATCACTTCAACCGTTGAAGACAATAAAGAGGTGTCGGCCACAGCCCGGCTGCCGATAGTGGCAAAGATAAGTGCGAAAACGATCAGACTGGAAACCAGGATTTTTTTTCGTAACATAAAGGCTCCTTGGATGGTATGTTGAGAGTTTTTCTTTTACACAAACGCAACATCGGTGGCGTCACCGGAAAGGATTACTTTGCCACCGTAAAAACCACCTGATTTGAATGAACCGGCATCAATTGCGCCTCGCCGTTATTCACCCGGACTGAGACATACGGTTTGCTGTACCGGACCGAATACCGCCCGGCCCCCTTCAGTTCATATCCCTTCTCCAGCAACAGTGTGGCCGATAAATCGCCATGGGGGCCAATGATCACATAATCTTCTTTTTGCGGGGCGCCCCGCTTGACCTGCATGCCGATGTACCGGATCTGCCTGCCGTCCAGTTTTACGTCAAACATATTATCGGTGAATTCACCTTCAAAAGGCGTTCCCCATTTCAATATTTCCAGGTTGTCTGAGGACATATTTTTTAATGTAAATTCGATACGAACGGACACGGTATCTTTGGCAGACACATCAAGAACTTTAAGCACTCCCTCCAGCGACGCCATTTCACCCTGTTGAGAATTCGAAGTTCGCGCACATGAAAGCAAAAAAAATGAAAGCATAATGCACGCGGCGACACCGAATAAAAGGGTGGGTTTTTGAACAAAATTCATTTTTACCTCCGATGAAAGTGATAAATATTTCGCAAACGGACAGTGGCATTTTTAACAACGCCTGCCCCGACAGCCGGGCCGAAAAACTTCTAAATAAACGAACGCAGGGCTGGAATGTACTTTATCAGTTAGATCCTGAAAAATGGTAAAAACTCTATGCCCCATTCCGTTTTTTTTTGCAATAAAAAGTTATCTATATAAAAAAGACCCGCCGGCTTTCTTTGGCCCCAAATCCGGCGATGATGATATCCACATGAGGTGAGCCAAAAATCTGTTGATATATTTTCACGTCAGGTGATATATAATTCACTTTTGCAGGTAACTGGACAATGAATCCGATGGGCATAACTGAAAAACGACAGCGGCTTTTGCGTGCGCTTCCCGGCGTAGACGCCATTTTACTGGCAATGGCCAATGACACGGATTTTGATCATATCCCCCGGGCCGTAAAGGTTCGCTCGGTTCGGGAAGTGCTGGACGATTGCCGTCGGATAATTCTGGATGATGCGAACAGAGCCGATGCGTCGCTGTTCGGCCAGGCGGCCCTCTTAAAACGGATCGGCCAGGTGGTGCGGCGGCACATGGCCCTGAATCTCAGCCGGGTGGTCAATGCCACCGGGGTGATCGTCCATACCAATCTGGGCCGTTCCCTGCTGGCGGAAGCCGCCATTTCCAACATGGCGGCCGTGGCCGCCGGATACACCAATCTCGAATACGACCTGACCGCCGGGCATCGGGGCTCCCGGTACTCGGCCGTGGCGGATATTATCTGCGAAATCAGCGGTGCCGAAGCAGCCCTGGTGGTCAACAACAACGCCGGCGCGGTGCTCCTTTGCCTGTCCACCCTGGCCGACGGCCGGGAGGTCATCGTTTCCCGGGGCGAGCTGGTGGAAATCGGCGGCTCGTTCCGAATCCCCGATATCATCACCCGCAGCGGCTGTATTCTCAGAGAAGTGGGCACCACCAACCGCACTCACTTGAGAGATTACGACCAGGCCATTGGTGACGGCACGGCCCTTCTGCTTAAGGTCCACAAGAGCAATTACAGTATCGTCGGATTTTCGGCCGAGGTTTCCCTGCCCGACCTGGTCCGCCTGGGAAAAAAACGCCGGATCCCGGTCATGGATGATCTGGGCAGTGGAACCTTTATCGACCTGTCCACATTCGGTCTGACCAAAGAGCCCACTGTTCAGGATACGGTGGCGGCGGGTACCGATCTGGCCTCGTTCAGCGGAGACAAACTCCTCGGCGGCCCCCAGGCCGGGATCATCGTCGGCAAAAAAGAATACATCGACCGGATCAAACAAAACCCCCTCACCCGGGCCCTTCGGATTGATAAGCTGACGCTGGCCGCCCTGGAAAGCACCATGCATCTGTACCGGGATCCGAGAAAAGCCGTGGAGAGTATCCCCACCCTGCGGATGCTGTCTCTTCCCCTCCAGGTCATCGAGACCCGGGCGCAACAACTGGCATCCATGCTGGAAAAGATAAACTGTTCGGGTCTGCATGTTCGTATCGTTCGTAAATCGTCCCGCGCCGGCGGAGGATCTTTGCCCATTCAAGATCTGGAAAGCCGTTGCGTGGCCATCCGGATCGATACGCTTACCGCACAATTTATTGAACGTACCTTACGCCATTCCCGGCCGGCCATCATCGGCCGGATCGAGGATGAGTCCTTTTTAATGGATGTTCGCACCCTGTCAGAAAACGATTTCGACCTAATCTTAACGGCCATAACGGCGCTCTTTCAAAGGCATGCGAATGAATAAACCTACCAGCCAGGATCAAATGAAACCGGTCAGCCAGGATCAATTAAAAACAGATTATCATGCCAGTCGGGAATTCCTCCTTGAAAGCCCCATCGTACCCGAGCACCGGGTCCGGTACCATCCCCCCAATGAGATACAGACCGCGTCATTAAAAACGGCGTTTACCCAGATGAAAACCGGCGATAATTTTATTGCCGATGCCGTTGAAAAACTGGGAGAAACATTTATTTTCGGTGCACTGGCCGTCAAAATAGACGAAATCAAACCGGATGAAACCAAACCGGATGAAACCAAACCGGGCAAAATCGGGCCAGGTAATCGTCACCCCGGCCCATCCGTACCCGATCATTTAACCCGACTGGCCGGTGTGATAGATGCAATCGCTGCCGAGGCCAGTGGAATCTGGGGATTGATTTACGAGGGTATCCTGGGATTATTTGTCCCCGACCGGGACATCGCCGGTTACCAGGATCTTGCCAGAACCATCCGGGAAAGAGCCGGGCAACAATTTAACGAAACCCTGTCCATCGGTATCGCCGGCTACCCCACTGACCACTTTCCCCGCAGCCAGATCATGGAAAATGCATTGAAAGCCCTTGACCACGCGGCTTTTCTCGGTCCCGATACGACTGTTGAGTTTGATGCTGTCAGTCTCAATATCAGTGGTGACCGCCTTTACGCCAGGGGAGATATCGAGGGAAGTATTACCGAATTTGAACATGCCTTGCGCCTGGACCCCGCCAATGTCAATTTACACAACAGCCTCGGTGTCTGTTACGGCATATTAAATCAATACGACCAGGCCCTTGCCGAATTTGAAGCGGCCATCCGCCTGGCACCCGGTGAGGTCATGGCTGTTTATAATTACGGCCTGGTGATGCTGTTGACCGACCACCCGAACCGGGCCCTCGATAATTTTCTGCAGGCGGAACAGGTCCGTGATGATATCTTCGAAGTCATTTTCCATATCGGGAAAGTCTACCTCCAACTGGGCCAGCCGGAAAAAGGGATGGCCTATTTCAAGAAAGCTCTGGCTTTGAACCCGGACACCAGCAGCGTGTACCGCCTGGCCGGGCAATGCCATCTCCAGATGGAAAATGAAGACGAAGCCGTCGCCGCCTACACCCAGGCCGTCCGGCTTAATGACACCGATGCCGAGGCTTTATCCGCCCTGGGACATTTATACGATCTCCGGAATGAAAATCTTGAAATCGCAATACTGTTCTGCGAGCGGAGTATTCAGATCGATCCGAAAAACGGCTGCTATCACTACCGTCTCGGCCGGCTTTACCAAAAGGACGGCCGGTTGGATGATGCCATCGTTGCGTTTAAAAATGCCATTGCCAGGGGATACGACTCCCAGACCGATCTGACCGTGCTCAAAGATCAAATAAACGGCGACACGGAATCAACCCGTACCATGAACCCGGCCACGAACCCGGCCGTCAAGGTCGCCCGTTGATCTTTCCACCGGCGGTATTATTGTATGGAATTGAATGATACATCTTCAGGAGAACAAGATGCCGATATATGAATATCAATGTGAAAAGTGCCGAAAAGAATTTGAATACCTGGTCATTGGCGGCAGCGAGCCGGACACCTGCCCCCATTGCCGGGGCAAGCGGGTGAGCCGGTTGATGTCTGCCTGCGGATTTCTCAGTAAGGGAAGCGGGGGCGAAACCACCCGGGCGTCGGCCGGTACGTCGGCCTGCGGAAGCTGCAGCGCCGCCAGTTGCGGCAGTTGCGGCCACTGATGAAAAAACGACTGGTTATCGGTACGCGGGGAAGCAAGCTGGCGCTGTGGCAGGCCAGATGGGTTCAACGCGCCCTTTTGGCGTCCCATGCCAATCTGGATGTTGACATCCAGGCGATAAAAACCAGGGGGGATAAAATCCTGGACGTCCCCCTGGCCAAAGTGGGCGGCAAGGGGTTGTTCGTCAAGGAGATTGAAGCGGCCCTGCTCGACGGCCGGATCGACCTGGCCATCCACAGCATGAAGGATATGCCGGGCAAAATTCCGAAAGGATTATGTATTGGTGCGGTTCCGGCACGGGAAGCACCCGGGGATGTATTCATCAGCCGAACGGGCCAACTGTTTTCTGACCTTTCGCCGGGCTCGACCATCGGCACCAGCAGCCTGCGGCGGGCCGCCCAGCTTCAGGCTGCCCGGCCGGATATCAAAATCCGTTCCATCCGGGGAAACCTCGATACCCGGCTGAAAAAACTCGACGCCGGAGAATTCGATGCGATTGTTCTGGCGGCGGCCGGCGTTAAACGACTGGCGCTGACCCACCGGATCACCGAGTATCTTGATATGGAAACCATGCTCCCGGCCGTGGGGCAGGGGGCGTTATGTATTGAAATCCGCAAGGGGGATGATCGCGTCGAAAAAGCGATTGCCCCCCTGGACGATGCCGACACCCGCATTGCAGTCACCACCGAACGGGCATTTTTAAACCGCCTGGAAGGCGGTTGCCAGACCCCCATCGCCGCGCATGCCACCCTGAAAAACGGTATGGTCCGGTTTGTCGGCCTGGTGGCCGATCTTGACGGCCGCAGGCAATTTCGTCAATCCATTTCCGGTACGCCGGACATGGCCGGAGAGATGGGTATCCGGCTGGCCGAGCAATTGCTCGATCAGGGTGCCGGCGACATTCTTGAAAAATTGAAAGACCTGTCCAATGACTGAATCCCCAACAACGAAATCCCCCCTGACCCGATCCGATCCGGCTCGATCCGGTTTGCCCCGATCCGGGAAAAAAGTATACCTCGTCGGTGCCGGCCCCGGTGATCCCGGGCTGATTACCGTCAAGGGACGGGAGTGCATTCATGCCGCCGACGTATTGATCTATGATTATCTGGCCGCCCCGGCCCTTCTGGCCCATGCCGCTCCCGACGCCGAGCGTATTTACGTCGGCAAAAAGGGTGGTGATCACACCCTCTCCCAGGCGGGTATCAACGCCCTGATCATTGAAAAGGCACAGGCGGGTAAAATCGTCACCCGGCTCAAGGGAGGAGACCCGTTTATCTTCGGTCGCGGCGGTGAAGAGGCGGAATTGCTGGCACAAAAAGGCATCGATTTTGAAATCGTGCCCGGCGTTACCTCGGCCATTGCCGCGCCGGCCTATGCCGGTATCCCGCTGACCCACCGGGACTTCAATGCCACGGTGGCTTTTGTAACCGGCCACGAAGATCCCACCAAGGAGACGTCGCTCATCGACTGGTCGGCGCTTGCCACCGGTATCGGCACGGTCGTCTTTCTCATGGGCGTTCGCAATCTGCCGAAAATCGTCGACCAGCTGATTTCCCATGGCCGGGCCGGAGATACGCCGGTGGGCGTGATCCGCTGGGGGACACGGCCCATCCAGAAAAGCGTGACCGGTACGCTCGACACCATCGTCACCAGAGTCAGGCAAGCCGGCCTGCGCGCACCGGCGATCATTGTCGTGGGCGGGGTGGTTGCATTGAGAGATCGCCTGAAATGGTTTGAAAACCGCCCCCTGTTCGGTCGGCGCATTTTGATTACCCGGGCCCGGCAACAGGCCAGTGCGCTGGTTCAGCAACTCAGCGCCCTGGGGGCCGACTGTATCGAATTTCCCACCATTGAGGTCGCAGCGCCTGACAGCTGGGAGCCGATGGATCATGCCATCGACAGGATCGAAAAATATCAATGGCTGATATTTACCAGCGTCAACGGGGTCGATTTCTTTTTTAAGCGACTTTTCGAAAAGGGAAAGGATGTGCGGGTATTGCACCAGATTCGCACGGCGGTGATCGGGCCGGCCACGGCCGGGCGACTGCGTCATTTTGGTTTTACGAGCGATATCGTTCCCGAAACCTACCGGGCCGAATCAGTCGTCGATGCCTTTAAAAGTGAAAAAATGGCCGGTCAACACGTGCTGCTCCCCCGGGCCGAAAAAGCCCGGCCGGTCCTGCCCGATGCGCTGCGGCAGATGGGTGCCGATGTGGATGAAGTCACGGCCTATCGAACCTGCCAGGCCGAAGATAAAGAGGGCACCCTGCTGGCCGAACTGGAAGCCGGTCAGATCGATCTGGTCACATTCACCAGTTCATCCACGGTACGAAATTTTGTTTCCCTGCTGCCGGCCGACCGGGTTGCAGAGCTGCTTACGTCCGTTACCACGGCCAGTATCGGACCCATTACCAGTCAAACCGCTGCCGATCTCGGTGTTCGCATCGATATCACCGCCACCACCTATACAATTGCCGGATTGGTTGAGGCCATCCGGAACGTTGAAATATTTCCGGAGTCAACCGAATGAAAAAAACAGAAATTTTATCCTCACCGGTCCCCCGGTTGATCGACCGGTATCGACGACACCTGAACTACCTGCGGGTATCCATTACGGATCGCTGCGATTTGCGGTGCCTTTACTGTAAACCCGACGGCCTGATCCCCAAGCTGTCTCACGAGGATGTTCTCACCTACGAAGAGATCCTGCGATTGATCCGTATTGCCGTCAGCCTGGGCATCACCAAGGTCCGGATTACCGGTGGAGAGCCCCTGGTTCGGCAGGGCGTCTGCGACTTTCTATCCCAGCTCTGCCGGATCGACGGCATTACCGATGTTTCCCTGACGACCAACGGATTTCAGCTGGCAAAATACCTGCCCCGGCTCAAAGACGCCGGGGTTCACCGGCTCAATATCAGCCTCGATACCCTTGATCCCGAAAAATATCGAAAAATCACCGGTGTCGACGGGTTCAGGCAGGTCTGGTCGGCCATCGAGCTGGCCCGGGAGCTCGGATTTTCGCCCATTAAAATCAACGCGGTGGCATTGAAAGGGTATAACGACGATGAACTGGTCGACATGGCCCGGCTTTCCATTTCCCAGCCGTTTCATATCCGCTTTATCGAATACATGCCCATCGGAACGGCCAATATGCGAAAAGGGGATTACTTGCATACGGCAGACATTAAGCGGCGGTTGGCCGAATTGGGCCCGTTGCTGCCCGTGAAAAGAGGCACGCTTGACGGCCCGGCCGAGCGCTTCCGGTTTGCCGGTGCCGAGGGCGAAGTGGGATTTATCAGTGCCATGAGCAACCATTTCTGCGACGCGTGCAACCGGCTCCGGTTAAGCGCCAGCGGTAAGCTCCGATCCTGCCTGATGTCCGATAAGCAAAAGGACCTTCGGCCGGTGCTTCGGCAGGGAGGATCCGATGAAGACCTGGTCCGGGTGTTTCTGGCCTCGGTCCACGCCAAGCCGGCCCGCCACCATCTGACCGACCCGAAAGGGACGCGGGTCAACAGTCAGATGTCATCCATCGGGGGATAATTTTTCACCATGGCCGGTCCCCCTCCATCACCTCTCAACGGATCAGGACGATGTCAACGGCCGCCCGCCCCGAAAAAGAGTGCCCGGTTCCGGGAAGAAATCGACCGTTTTTTTGTGGCTATCAGTCACCTTATTTACCGCCACCGGATCAAATCGCTGTTTCTCCTTGGCCTGTTCGTCGGCCTCACCGGCTATCAGGCGAGAAACATCACGGTCGATACCGCCACAGAATCGATGCTCCGCGATGATGATCCCAGCCTGATCGAGTATAACCAGTTCAGAGATCAATTCGGCCGGTCGGAAATCGTCGTTCTCCTGGTGGAGACGCCGGATCTCTTTAACCGGGATTTTCTTGAAAAACTGGCCGCTTTCCAAAAAGCCCTTGAATCCCGGGTACCGTATCTGGAAAAAATCACCGATCTGATCAATATCCGCCATACCTGGGGCGAAAACGATACCCTTTACGTCGACGAACTGATCGGCGATCCGCCGCCGGAAGACCTTGCAGCGATCAAAAAACGGGCGCTGGAAAACCCGCTCTATCCCAACTACGTCCTGTCCGGGGATAAAAAAAGCACGGTCCTGATTATTGAAACCGTGGCCCGCGTTGCAAATGAAAAAACCACGGAAGGGGATGCCGCTCCGGACCTGGAGGGGTTTGAAGATGAGATAACCACAAAAAATACCGGTTCAACACACTATATCACCGCCGATGAAAAAGCCGAGGTGAACAAAGCTGTCGTCGCCGTCATGAAAGCATTTCAGTCCGATGATTTTAGAGTTACTTTTTCCGGTGGATCGGTGGTTGTGGATGTTTTTAACAAGGCCACCGGAACCGATACCGTCCGGCTGGTCAAGATCATGATGCTGGTTATCGTCGGCTTTCTTTTTCTTCTTTTCAGGCGAATTTCCGGGGTGATCATCCCGATTATCATTGTCAACGCCGCCATGGCCTCCACCCTCGGGCTGATGGCCCTGACCGGAACGCCCCTGTCGATCATGACCAATATTCTGCCGGCCTTTCTCGTATCTGTCGGTATTGCCGATGCCGTCCATCTACTGGCCATTTTCTACCGCAACTACCAGAAAACAGCGGATAAGGAATCGGCCATCTGTGATGCCATGGGGCATTCGGGACTGGCTATTTTCATGACCAGCGCCACGACCGCGGCCGGGTTGCTGTCGTTTACCATTGCCGAAATCGCCACCATCGCCGACCTTGGATATTTTGCCGCCGCCGGCGTGACGCTGGCCTTTATCTACACGATTATCCTGCTGCCGGCCCTGATCTCCCTGATTCCCATCCAAATCAAACCGCATAAAACAGCCGCCGCGCGATCCGGCCGGATGGATCATTTCCTCTTGTTTTTCAGCCGGGTTTCCACCGGCCATCCGCGCAAGATTATCGGGATCTGCCTGGTGTTTTTCGCCCTCTCTGTTTACTACATTTTCCAGCTCCACTTTTCGAGTTTTATCCTTACCTATTTTCCGAAAGATCATCCCGTTAAAATCGATCTTGAACAGATCGAAGAAGAGACCGGCGGCGCGGTCACCTTTGAAATCGTCGTGGATACACATAAAGAAAACGGGATCGTCGATCCGCGCATATTAAAAAGTATCGTCCGCCTGACACCGGAAATCGAATCAATCAAAATGGACGGCATCCACGTCGGCAAGGTCATCTCCCTTGCCGATATCGTCAAGGAGACCCACCGGGCCCTTCATCAAAACGACCCGGCCTTTTATTCGATCCCGGATGACAAAGCGACCATTGCCCAGGAGCTGCTTTTGTTCGAAAACAGCAAGCCCGACGATATTGAAAAGGTCGTCGACAGCCAGTTCAGCAAAACCCGAATCACGGTGAAAACCCGATGGAGCGATTCGGTCATCTACGAACAATTTGTCCGGCAACTGAAAAAAATGTTCGAGACTGAATTTGACGGCCAGGCCACAATTACGGTCACGGGGCTGGCCGCCCTGATGGGCCGGACGATCCCGGCCGCACTTCACAGTATGGCCAGAAGCTATATCGTCGCTCTGGTCATTATTACGATTTTGATGCTGCTGCTTATCGGTGATCTTAAGCTCGGCCTGCTCAGTATGTGCCCCAACCTCCTGCCGATTTTCATGGTGATGGGTTTGATCAGCCTGTGCGGCATCTCCCTGGACATCAATACCCTCTTTATCGGCAGCATCGCCATCGGCCTGGTGGTTGACGACACGATTCACTTCATGCACAACTTTCGGAAGTATCTGGAGAAAACAGGAAATCCCCAGAAAGCCATCGAGGCAACCTTTCTCGGAACCGGGCGGGCCCTTCTCATCACTTCCATTGTTTTATCGATGAATTTCTTCGTCCTGCTGACCGCCACTCTGAATCACAGCGTTAAATTCGGCCTCTTCACCGGCATCGTAATTATCCTGGCGTTGTTGTCCGATTTTTTCCTCTCCCCGGCACTGCTGATCCTGGCCACAACAAGTAAAGATCCCGTAACCGGCCCTTCACATTCCCGTTCTGATGCACCCGGCTGCTGATTTACAAAAAACCGGGCGCACCCATCCACCTTTTTCATTTACAAAGCCGGGCGGTTTATATAAACTTGAATGTTATCGTAAAAAACAGCTAATTTCTCATAATCAATCCATTCAGCCCAAAGGAGCTCTCTTATGCCCAAGACAATGAAAACCGTTGATGGAAACACGGCTGCTGCCCATGTGGCGTATGCCATGAGCGATGTGGCCGCGATCTATCCCATCACCCCCTCATCTCCCATTGGTGAAATCTGCGACGAATGGGCCGCCAACGGCCTGAAAAATATTTTTAATCAACCCATGCTGGTACGGCAGCTGCAATCCGAGGCCGGCGCTGCGGCATCTGTTCACGGCGCGCTGGCCGCAGGAGCCTTGACCACGACCTTTACCGCCTCCCAGGGGCTGCTGCTGATGCTTCCCAATATGTTTAAAATGTCCGGCGAATTACTGCCCGCCGTGATTCATGTGACCGCCCGTGCCGTTGCGGCCCATGCCCTCTCCATTTTCGGAGATCACCAGGATGTGATGGCGGTCCGCCAGGCCGGATTTGGCATGCTCGCCTCAAACTCCGTCCAGGAGGTCATGGACCTGGCCCTGGTCACCCATCTTGCCGCCATTGAGTCCAGCGTTCCCTTTGTTCATTTCTTTGACGGATTTCGGACTTCCCATGAAATTCAGAAAATCGAGTTCATCGATTATAAAGACATGGCCGCCCTGACCAACATGGATGCCGTGGCCGCCTTTCGCGCGCGCAGCGTCAATCCCGAGCGACCCGAGCTGAGGGGAACCGCCCAGAATCCGGATATCTACTTTCAGGGACGCGAAGCGGCCAATGCCTACTACCTGAAAGTTCCTGAAATCGTCAGCTCATACATGAAAAAAGTCGGCGATCTCACCGGCCGGCACTACCGGTTGTTTGATTACGCCGGCCACCCCGAGGCCGAGCGGATCATCATTTCCATGGGATCATCCTGCGAAACCATTGAAGAAACAGTCAACCACCTCATGGGCCAGGGTGAAAAAATCGGCCTGGTAAAGGTCCGCCTTTATCGGCCATTCTCGCCCGAACACATATTGGCCGCCATCCCAAAAACCGCCACTAAAATTGCCGTGCTGGATCGCACCAAAGAACCGGGCGCCCTGGGAGATCCGCTTTATCAAGATGTCTGCGCCATGTACATGGAATCGAGCCTGAAGCCTCTGGTAATCAACGGACGCTACGGGCTGGGATCCAAGGAATTTACGCCGAGCATGGTCAAGGCGGTTTACGATCACCTCGGCACGGATTCACCCCGCAATCACTTTACCGTCGGTATCGAAGACGATGTAACCCATACGTCCCTGCCCGTGGATGCCGGCTATGACGTATCACCCAAGGGAACGGTCCAGTGCAAATTCTGGGGTCTGGGTGCGGACGGAACGGTGGGCGCCAATAAAAGCGCCATCAAAATCATCGGCGATAACACCGACATGTTTGCCCAGGCGTATTTTGCCTATGATTCCAAAAAATCCGGCGGAGTGACCATCTCCCATCTGCGTTTCGGCCAGGTTCCTATCCAGTCCACCTATTGTATCGATTCGGCCGATTATATCGCCTGCCACAAGGAAAAATATGTGGACCTGTACGACGTGCTGGAAGGCATCAAGGACGGGGGGACGTTTGTTTTGAATTCACCCTGGACCCTTGAAGAGATGGAAACCCACCTGCCGGCAGCCATGCGGCAAACCATTGCCCGCAAAAAAATTGACTTTTACAACATCGATGCCGTTAAAATCGCCGCCGAGGTGGGGCTGGGCGGCCGGATCAACATGATCATGCAGACGGCCTTTTTCAAGCTGGCCAATGTGATTCCCGTGGATGAAGCCATCGCCTATCTCAAGGATCAAATTAAAAAGCTGTTTGGCCGCAAGGGTGATAAAATCGTTAACATGAATATTGACGCCGTGGACCGGACCCTGGGGCATCTGATCAAAATGGACTACCCCGAATCGTGGGCCGACGCCGATACGGGATCACCGGCCGAAAAGGACGTACCCGAATGGGTCGCCGATGTCATGCAGCCCATCCTGTCCGCCCAGGGAGATAAACTGCCGGTCAGCGCCTTTTCCAAAGATGGCATCTTTCCCGTGGCCACCACCCAATACGAAAAACGCGGCGTGGCGATCCGGGTCCCCGAGTGGATCATTGATAATTGTATCCAGTGTAACCAGTGCGCCATGGTCTGCCCCCATGCCGCTATTCGGCCGGTTCTTGTCACCGAGGAAGAGCTTCAGCAGGCGCCCGGCGACTTTTCCGCCAAAAAGGCCCTGGGTAAAGATCTGAAAGGATACCGGTTCCGTATGCAGGTTAATACGCTCGATTGCCTGGGCTGCGGAAATTGCGCCGACATCTGCCCGGCCAAAAAGCCGGCCCTGGTGATGAAACCCCTGGACAGCCAGACCGGCGTCCAGGTTCCCAACCACCGGTTCGCCCTGACCGTTCCGGTGCGGGATACCCTGGTCAAGCGTACATCGGTTAAGGGCAGCCAGTTTGTCCAGCCCCTGCTCGAGTTCTCCGGGGCCTGTGCCGGATGCGGCGAAACCCCGTATGCCAAGCTGCTGACCCAGCTGTTCGGCGAGCGGATGATCATCGGCAACGCCACGGGATGCAGCTCCATCTGGGGCGGCTCGGCACCGTCGATTCCGTATTGTGTCAATAAGGACGGGTTTGGTCCCGCCTGGGGCAATTCTCTCTTCGAAGACCCGGGTGAATTCACATACGGGATGTTCATCGGTACCCTGCAGCAACGCCGCAGGCTGGCCGACCGGGTTCAGCAGGCCCTTACCACCGAGCTGCCCGGCGAAATCAGGGAGGCCTTGAACGGCTGGCTGGAAAACAGGCAGGATGCGACGCTTTCCCGTGCCTATGGGGATCAACTCAAAAAACAGCTTCCCGCCCATAAAGACAATCCGCTGGTCGCCGAGATCTTAGCCCACGCCGATCTGTTTACCAAAAAATCGTATTGGGTCTTTGCCGGTGACGGGGCGGCCTATGATATTGCCTTCGGCGGCATCGACCATATCCTGGCATCCGGCGAAGACATCAACGTCATGGTCTTCGATACCGAGGTCTACTCCAATACCGGCGGCCAGTCCTCCAAGGCGACGCCCACCGGATCGGTGGCCAAGTTTGCCTTTTCGGGCAAGAAAACCGCCAAGAAGGACATGGGGGCCATGTTCATGAGTTACGGGTATGTGTATGTTGCCAGCGTGGCCATGGGTGCCAACAAGCAACAGATGATGAAAGCCATGATCGAAGCGGAAAGTTATGACGGCCCGTCATTGATCCTGGGTTACGCCACCTGTATCAATCACGGCATCATGGCCGGAATGGGCAAAAGCCAGACCGAAATGGAACTGGCCGTTAAGTCGGGGTACTGGCCCCTGTACCGGTACAACCCGGAACTTTCAGCCGAGGGGAAAAACCCGTTTATCCTCGACTCCAAACAACCTGATGGCAGCCTGAAAAATTTTCTGGCCGGGGAAATTCGTTATAATTCATTGAGAAAAACGTTCCCCGATGAGTTTACGCGGCTCACCACGCAGCTGGAAAAAGAGTATATGGCACGCTATCAATCTCTCCGGCGTAAAGCCGGAATGGAAGTTGAAGCAGACATGCCCATACCGGCCGCAGCACCGGCACCGGCCGCACCCGCATCCGATGATGATGATCCGACATGCACCCTTTCCGGTACGGCTGAGCATTCCCGCGGTGATGGTGCGGACGATCCCTGTGACGACGGACGTGGTGGAAAAATATAATACCATCCGCTTAAACAATACTCACTGTCGGCGGTGGAAATACAGATCTGCCGCCGACAGGTACTTTTAAACGGTCACATGGCAAAATTCATAAGAGGATGAAAGATGAAGGTAACCCTGCTCATGGCCCTGACCGTCGATGGTAAAATTGCCCGTCATCCGGGTCAATTTATCGATTGGAGTGGCAAGGCAGACAAAAAATTATTTGTCCGGATGACCCAAAAGGCCGGTGTACTGATCATGGGATCGCGAACCTACGACACCATCGGGCACCCCCTGCCTGGAAGAAAAAATATCATCCTGACACGAAATAAAACACGCCAATCCGACAACGAAAACCTGATATTTACCGACCGCAGTCCAGCCGCGATTATCGATGAATTGCAGGCGGACGGTTATCGTCAGGTCATCCTCACCGGCGGCAGCACGATCAATACCCTGTTTGCCAGGGATCATTTAATCGATGAGATTGTCGTCACGATTACCCCCAAAATTTTCGGTACGGGAATGGGCATCTTTTCCGAGGAACTCGATCTGTCGTTGAAGTTGAAATCAGTGGGAAAGGTCGATGACGAACTGGTGATACTCACCTATCAGGTAGTGGCACCCTGAAGATACGCTGTCAAGCGCTATTGCAGGCAGGCGCCAGCCCGAAGGTGTACGGACAACGCACCGGTCAGGCCGTGGGAATTCCGGATGCTTCCCCATTTTTTAAAAGCCGGTTTCAACCAGCTCCGAATCGCCATGGAAATCCGACGGGAAATACCGCCGAGCTATTCATCATTTTTTCCGTATTCCGTTAACGCGGATATACACCCGGTTCTATTCGAACGCCGGTGATGGTCAACGCTCAATGGTCGATAAAAAATCCTCGAGTTTCTCACCTTTTTCCACACAATCGGCCATCTGCTGCTGAGCATGAGCAAGCGAACGTATGGCCGATATATAGTGTGTGCTGACCGGATCGTCTTTCCCCAGCGAGGCGATCATTTTCCCGAGGATGTCTTTGCCCTGTTTCAACAACGCCTCGGTTTCAGATATAACCTCTTTGCGAATACGGTGTTTTTCCAGCTCGCGCGTGATAACCGGCAACAGACGCTGAATGGAGTATTCCACCAGGGCATCACGGGGGGTATTATGCGCCTGCGAGGTTTGATCGAGACATCTCAATGTCCGCCGGCTGAGCACATAGGTTTTCTGCACGCGGGGAATCCCCTGGAGAATATTATGGTCGAGCTGACGCGCCACCCGGTCCAGCGTGTCCATATCTTCGATAAGGTGGTCAAACAACGATTTTTTCTTGATCCCCAATTGAACGGCCAGGATGCTGATGGTTTCAATGGCCTGCCGGGAAAGGCGGAACGTCGCACGCACCGATTGCTTCCCACGCAAATCCCTTGAGGATGTCCGGGGGAGCGACAGGGGGTTATTGGGAGATCGTTCGGTGTCGCGGTTCATTATTTTTTGACCCGTTCTACATATTCCCCGGTGCGCGTATCAATACGAATTTCCTCGCCTTCTTCGATGAATGGCGGGACCTGAAGCTTATATCCAGTCGAAAGCGTCGCCGGCTTGGTATCGCCCGAGGCGGTATCCCCTTTTACCCAGGGATCGGCCTTTTCCACCCGCAGATTGACGAACATGGGTAGCGTCACCTCGATGGGCCGCCCGCCGAACATCAATACGTTGCAAACCATATTTTCTTTCAGAAAATATCTGGCTTCGCGCATCTGGTCCTGGGACAAGAATTCCTGTTCGTATGTCTTGGAATCCATAAAACAATAGTTCTCACCATCATTGTAGAGATATTCCATTTCCCGTTCTTCCAGATCGGCCTCGTTGAATTTATCTCCGGAGCGATAGGTCCGATCAAATTGAGCCCCGGTTATCATATTTTTCAGCTTGCACCGATACAAAGCCTGCCCTTTTCCGGGCTTGGAGAATTCAAATTGAACCACCACATATGGCTCTCCATCTATTTCAATCTTCAATCCTTTTCTTAAATCCGATGCTTCATACATGCCTGACCTGCTCCTTAAATAAATAAAAATGGATCCCGCCTCACCGCTCTGGTGCTGACAATTTTCAGTTGACTTTTCAAATGCTCTCTAACATATTTACCACATTTTCGCAATTTGTTATAAGGAAAACAAAATGATCCTGATTATCGACTTTGGTTCTCAATACAACCAGCTCATTGCCCGAAGGGTCCGGGAGCACCGTGTATTCTGCCAGATAGAGCCCCCTACCATCAACATGGCTGCCATTCGAAAGCTCAACCCGGATGGCATTATCTTATCTGGCGGCCCATCAAGCATCTACGATAAAAAAAGCCCGCGTATCCACAAGGCTATTTTTGATCTCGGTATTCCTGTTCTGGGAATCTGCTATGGTTTCCATTACATGGCGGACACGCTGGGTGGCACGGTAAAGAGGTCCAAAAAACGTGAATACGGATTTGCCGACATGCGCATTCGATCACACGATCACCTGTTTGCCGATATTGACGACGAGACCACCTGCTGGATGAGCCATGGCGACACCATTAAAAAGCTTCCCCGGGGATTTAAAATCACCGCTTCGACGCCGAGTACCCGGATTGCCGCCGCCGCCCACATCAAGAAAAAAATATTTGGCGTCCAGTTCCATCCGGAAGTGGCCCATACCCCCCAGGGAAAAAAGATAATAAAGCGCTTCCTGTTTGATATCTGCAAATGTAAACGCCTGTGGACCATGAAAAATTTCGCCATCCAGGCGGAGGAGCGGATCCGGGAAACCGTGGGGGATAACCGGGTCATTCTCGGGCTGAGCGGCGGAGTTGACTCTTCGGTTACGGCCCTTTTAATCCACCGGGCCATCGGCAACCACCTGACCTGCATCTTCGTTGACAATGGCCTGCTGCGTTTGAACGAAAAAGAGAAAATTGAAAAAACGATGAAGCGGCATCTGGCTATCAATATCCGTTTTGTCAGCGCCAAACGACGCTTCCTCAGTGCCCTGGCCGGGGTAACGGACCCGGAGAAAAAACGAAAAATAATCGGCAAGGTTTTCATGGATGTATTTGAAGGGGAAGCCAAAAAAATAAAAAAAGCCGCGTTTCTGGCCCAGGGAACCCTCTATCCGGACATCATTGAATCCCGATCGGCCTTTGGCGGGCCGACTTCGGTGATCAAATCTCACCACAATGTGGGCGGTTTACCGAAAAAAATGAAATTGAAACTGGTGGAACCGCTTCAATACCTGTTCAAGGACGAGGTGCGCAAACTGGGCAAGACGCTGGGCCTGTCTGACGAGCTGGTCTGGCGGCAACCATTTCCGGGTCCCGGCCTGGCCATCCGCATCATCGGTGAAATTACCTCCCGACGCCTCGCCATCCTCCGGCAGGCAGACGATTTGCTGCTGCAGGAAATAAAAGCCGCCGGGTTCTACAAGAAATTATGGCAGTCTTTTGCCGTCCTGCTGCCCATTAAAAGCGTGGGTGTGATGGGCGACAAGCGGACCTACGAAAATATTCTCGCTATCCGGGCGGTGACCAGCACGGATGCCATGACAGCCGACTGGGCCAAACTCCCGCACAAATTTCTGGCAAGCGTATCCAACCGGATTATCAATGAAGTCAACGGCGTCAACCGGGTGGTATACGATATCAGTTCCAAGCCACCCAGTACGATTGAATGGGAATAATTGACCATGGACAGCCGGAAATCCGATAAATTCACATTCGGCAGGGGCGACCAAACCGTCAAGCCTGCGGAAACCGCAATCCCGCATCCGGAACCCCGGCCAGCCGGGGATACGAAAATCCCGGCCGCTTTATATATTTTTCTCGGCCTTCTGATGATCGCGATTATTATGGTCTATTTTGACCTGTTTCGACGCGTCACCTATTCAAAAAACGCCGGTTCCGAGAAATTAACTTACCTGGCCCAGGATCTTGATCATCGGTTCTCATCGCTCTCCATCAAACAGGCACGGCTGGAAGAACAGCTGAAAAAGAAAATATCGGACGACGCGCAGGTAATTAAAGAACTCAAAGCCGAACTGGAACAGGCCCGAAAAGACCTCAAGAGCACCACACAGCAGTTGACGACCAAGGCGGATAAATCCGACCTCACGCCCTTTGTTACGGCCGCCGCCCTGACCGCCGTCAAAACCCGCATCGAAAAATTAGGCGCTGAAACCAAAAGCGCCCTGGAAAAGATAAAGACGGTGGAAACCAGGTTGACCGAAACCCTTGCCAGGCGCGAAAGAGCACAAGAAAAATTAACCGGCGAAATTGGAGAGATCAACCGGCTGCTCGACCAGTCATCTAAAACCATCATCGATATTGAAAGCCGGATAGCGGCGTTAAATACCGCCAAGATTGATAAAAAGACCGTCGAAAAACTAATCAAAAACAAGATCGGTGCTCAGCAATCCACATCGGCTGCGCTATCAAAGCAAATATCCGCCGACCGGGACCGGATTGATACCAATCGCCGCCAGATCAGAGAATTAAAGAAAAATTCCAGTCTGTATGAAGGCCAAATCCTGAAAATCAAGCGGCAGCTCAACGCGCTCAAATACAAACCGTCGGCCGGCCCGTCGAAAAGCCGCCCGGCCCCCTCTGCTGCGCCATCTCCAAAACCGATTAAATCCGGAGAAATAATTCAGCAGAACCTGAATGAATAAAGGAACGATCCTGTGAACAAAACTGATCTGACCCGATTACTCGAAGAAGTCGCTCGGGGAACCATGGGGGTCAATCGGGCCGCTCAACATCTTTTCAACCTGCCTTACGAAGACCTTGAATACGCCTGTGTTGATCATCATCGCAGCCTGCGCAAAGGATTTCCGGAGGTGATCTATGGGGAAGGCAAAACCGCCGGGCAGATTCAGGGAATCATGGAAAAAATAATCTCCCGTGAAGCGGTGGTTATGGCCACGCGGATTGATCCGGAAAAAGCCGCCCAGATAACGGCCGCCATTCCCGGCACCACCTATCATACCGACGCCCGTATACTGATCTGGCAGAATCAAAAGCCGGCGATGACCGGCCGGGGAACTATTTTAATTATTTCTGCCGGGACATCGGATATCCCGGTGGCGAAGGAGGCCGCCCTTACGGCGCAATTGATGGGAAACCGGGTCGATACTCTCTTTGATGTGGGCGTTGCAGGTATTCATCGCCTCCTTGATCACCGTGAACGGATTCAAAGTGCCACCGTCCTGATCGTTGTAGCCGGCATGGAAGGGGCGCTTCCCAGCGTTGTGGCCGGTATGGTGGCCCGCCCGGTCATCGCTGTGCCCACCAGTATCGGGTACGGGACCAGCCTCGGCGGCCTTACCGCTTTATTTTCCATGCTGAACAGCTGCTGTTCAAATGTTGCGGCGGTCAACATCGACAACGGATTCGGGGCCGGGTACATGGCCGCATGCATCAATCGAGCTTGAACACTCACGGCCGTGAAACAAAAGGCCACAACAAATGATCCGTATCGGGAAATCTTCCTGCTTGAGATAATTCAGCTCAAGGCTCATCGTTCCACAGGCCACGACCGCAATGTTTGCAAAAGAAATATCCGACATGGGTGACCGCCTAGTATTTGAGCGCCGTTTCGTAGCCTGCATGAATGGCGGTGAAAATATCCATCACCTGATCCGCATCACCAATAACATCGACTTCGGCAACCTTTTGTTTTATCTTTTCGTCGGGTCCGGGGGCACTGCGCATTCCCGAAGCAAGAATAATTGTCTGGAACGCCCCGAGGGAGATTTTTTCTCCGTCCTGATCTACCTGGGCGACATCCTCCCCGAGTTGCAGTACCGTGGTGCGGGGCATCAACGTCACGTTGGGCATTTTCTCGATCCGCATCAGGATCAGTTTTCGGGTGATCATCTCCATCATGCTGCCAATGGGATCGGTTCGTTTGGTCGCCACCACCTCATAACCGTCTTTGCCTAATTTCTCAGCAATCTCAAGCCCGGTTCGCCCTGCACCGATGACCAGCACACGCGGGCCCTTAACCGGTTTTTCCTTTTTAAAATATTCGAGCGCTGTCATCGTGTATTGATCACCAAGCCCGTCAATATCGGGGATATTCTGCACGGCCCCGGTAGCCCAGACGAGAAGATCCGGCTGAACGCTGCCAATCAGTTCCGCATCCACGGATTGACCGGTCATGACAGATCCCACACCTGTCTGAACACGTTTTTCCAGGTGCGCCAGGCCGTCCAGCATTTCTTGTTTTCCCGGTGCCTGCCACGCCAGGCGGAATTGCCCCCCCAGACGATCTTCTTTTTCCACCAATGTCACCTGATGCCCGCGCTTAACCAGGTAGACGGCGGCGCTCATTCCGGCCGGCCCGCCGCCAGCCACTAGTACTTTTCTGGGGTTGGATGTCTTTCCCATAGGCGGTTTTCCGATTTCCGGGTTGAGATTACACCCCAGCGGCCGGCCTGTTTTTACCCGGTGCAGGCACCCCTGCAGGCAGTATCCGCAATCGTTGACATCATCGGTATTCCCTGTTTTCCACTTTTCAACAAGATCCGGGTCTGACAGCAACGGTCGTCCCAGTGCCACCAGGTCGGCCAGGTTTTGATTGATCAACATTTCGACCTGTTCGGCCCGGCCCATACGACCGGCGGCAATCAGGGGCAATTTCGTATGCATCCGAACCCATTTCAGCGCATCCCATTGGGGCTTTTCCGGCAAACTCCCATGGTGAAAATACCAGGGCGGGCTGAAACAGGCCGACCCCATTCCCACGTGGATCGCCGCGATTTTTTTCTTCTCCGCCAACGCCAGTAACGAAAGGAGATCCTCCTGGCTGATCCCAAATTCCGGCGACATCTCGCTTCCTGAAATCCGCAACAGACACGGAACGTCACCCGCACCTTTCAAAACAGCAGAGATAACTTCTTCGGCAAATTTCGTGCGATCGTGGCCGTATTCATCGTCGCGCTGATTAATTTTACCGTTGAGAAACTGCGATACCAGGTATCCGTGTCCACCCTGGATTTCGATCACATCAAACCCCGCGGATACGGCTTTTTCAGTGGCGGCTCGATAGCCGGCAACGATCGCTTCGATTTCCCCAGTGGTCAGAGGGGTAGCCGTCTGACCGGTTGTCGGACAGGCAATGGCAGATGGGGCTTTGGGCGGCGCACCGGCTGCCCTGGGGTTGGCAGCGGCACCGGCGTGATTCAGGTGAAGACAGGCCCGTCGGTCCGCTGTATGGATGGTATCCACAATTTTTCTAAGTTCATCAACGCTGTCAGGTAAGTGGACACACAATTGTCTGGGATGTTCTTTACCACCGGCAGTTACTGCTACCGGCTCAAGAATTAACAGGCCCGGCCCGTTTTCAGCGATCTGGCGATAGAAGGTCAGATGGCGATCCGTCACGCGACCATCCGGTGTTCCATAAGCCGTCTTAACCGGGGGAAAAACAAATCGGTTCGCCAAAATCAATCGACCTGAATCAAATGTCTTAAACATTTCTCTCATTTTTGCCTCCTTTGCCACGACCCGGGTAAATCCTATATGCGGTTGATATTATTTTTTATGCTTGACCAATACCATTTCGATGGCCATGGAAAGCACCTCGACGGGCTGAATCCCTACAAATCGCTGCATCTCTACGCCGTCTTTGAAAAGGATAACGGTTGGGATACTGGTAATACCTAACTGCATGGCTGTTTTACGATGCGCATCCACATCCAGTTCCACTATCCGCGCCTTCCCTTGATACCGACCAGCCAGTTGATCTACGATTGATCTTTGAACCCGACATGGCGCACACCAAGGCGTATCAAAATCAACCAGCGTGATCCCCTTCTGGAACCTTTTTTCCCAATTCTTGGCAAGATACCGTCTCTTAATCCGTTCTCTCTTTGCGTGTTGCATAGAACGACCATTTATCGATCAGCCCGAATCAAAGCGTTCACCGCTCTATACTTTACCTATCATTTTTTATGCCACCTCGCCTGATAAACCCCGATTATAAATATCTATCCGATTTTACAGCTGATATAAAACAGACTGGATCCGGTTGAGGATCCGCTTGACAACCGACGATTCCGTTACCTATACTGTCAGACAACGTTAGGTAACGTTACATATCATTAAACATTAAAAGGGGATAAACCATGATTGGTCAAAACCACGAACTCTGGGATGCCCGGTTTTTAAGTCAGATTATTGATTTCATGGCCGATGGTGTCTTTACCCTTGATGCGGACGGACACGTATCTTCCTGGAACCCGGCCATGGAACGAATTTCCGGCTATTCATCCAGCGACGCCCTCGGTAAAACCTGTGGCCTTCTGCAGTGCAGTCGCTGTTTTGACAGGGCGTGCCCGGCCAACTTGAACGAATGCGGAATCTTGTCCTATGGAGAGGCGATGAATAGCGAATGCATGGTTCGGCATAAAGAAGGCCATGATGTTCCGGTCATTAAAAATGCCAGGGCGGTCTATGATGATCACGGTGGAATTATCGGTGTTGTGGAAACCCTGACCGATCTAACCGAGCTGAAACAGGCGCGTCAAAAAGCCGAGGATGCGGCCAGTCGTCTGAGAGAAAACCACCGGTTCGATAATATCATTGGCCGAAGCCGTGTCATGCAACAGGTATTTTCCGATATTAAAGTGGCGGCCGATAGTTATGCCACGATTTTAATTAACGGTGAAAGCGGTACCGGCAAAGAATTGGTGGCCGGCGCGATTCATTATAACAGCCCGCTGAGCGCGAGCCCGCTGGTAACAGTAAACTGCAGTGCGCTTTCCGAATCCCTGCTGGAGAGTGAGCTCTTCGGTCATGTTCGCGGGGCCTTCACCGGTGCGGTTCGAGACCGGAAGGGGCGATTTGAGGAAGCGGATGGCGGCACTATTTTTCTGGATGAAATCGGCGAAATCAGCCCGCTTATCCAGGTAAAGCTGCTCCGGGTACTGCAGGAACGGGAAATCGAGCGGGTGGGAGAATCCCGCCGGCGAAAAATAAATATCCGCATCATCGCGGCCACGCACCAGGATCTGTATGAGCTGATGCAGGCAGGACGTTTCAGGGAAGATTTATATTATCGCCTGAAAGTCTTTCCGATTCAATTGCCCCCGCTACGCCAGCGTAAAGAGGATATCCCTTTGTTAATCCGCCATTTCATCCGCAAACAAAATAAGATCATTGGAAAAGAGATACGGGGCGTCTCTTCCACGGCCATGCGGATCCTCATGGATCACTCCTGGCCGGGCAATGTGCGCGAGCTGGAAAACGCCATCGAACATGCGTTCGTTCTTCGCGAAAAAGGGGATATTGATGTGTTTGATTTACCAGTGGAAATCCGCCAGATGAAATATCAACCACCGGACCGCAGGGAATCGACCCCGTCTAAGCGTGGAAAAAGATTAACGAAGTCTGTACTTACCCAGATTCTTACCGAGTGCGACTGGAACAAAGCCGAAGTGGGACGCCAGGTGGGATTGAGTCGTACCGCTATCTGGAAGTACATGAAAAAGTGGGATATCCCGCTGAAATCGCCATTATCAGGAGACTGATTATTTCACAGCCCCCTGCCCGAAAAAAATAAGGGCAGGGGCCATCTTTTCAATACCACTGGCACGATCGCACAAAGATGACGGCTTTTGGCCGGTTCCATGCCAGCGATCTTTGTCCCATAGCGTCTCGATAAAAAACCAATCCTACGCGTTAACCCAAGCGATATCCACCTGAATTGAGCGGATACGGCAGCATCCCGGCGGTGATCCAACAGGAATCAACCGCCGGTTCGGCGTCCCCTTCCGGGTGCTACCAGTCTTCAACGCCTTTCCGGCTCATAAACCAGATGGGGCAGGATGACCGGAATTTGCAATAGATATCCGGATCCCGGCATTCCAGGCATTCTTCACAAAGATAAATATCGTGTTTCTGGCATTTGTAGGGGGTATCGATTTCAGGATGACAGGCACACTCTCCCATGACCGGTCCCTTTCTAATGAAATCTACGCCATCTATACGTCAGGAGACCACAAATGGCTGGGACGATGCTTTGCCGGACAGGACACCGTTGATCATTTTTTCAAGCTGACCTTTCCCGACCATACCAACGACCTGGTCCGAAACCTGTCCGTCTTTGAAAATCATCAGGGTGGGGATTGACTGGATCCCGTATTTACCCGGGGTGGCGGGATTATCGTCAACATTGCATTTGGCAAATTTCACCTGGCCACTGAAAGAATCGGCTAATTGATCGACAATCGGGCCGATGGCTTTGCAGGGGCCACACCAGGGAGCCCAGAAGTCAACCAGGACCGGGGTATCGGATTGCAGCACCTCTTTGTCAAAATTGCTGTCAGCCACTTCCGTCAAATTTTCACTCATTTTGATATCTCCTTTTTTTCCAGTGTCCCGGGGCGGATTTCGACCGTTCACACCAGTAATTTACGGCTTATCAGATTTATATTGAGCCATCCCCCCCAAATAGGTTACAAATCGATCATGCAGGAATCAATAAATATTTAACTGAACATCGGGAAAAGATATGACCGCTATCCTTGAAGTCAAACACCTGGTCAAGCAGTATGGAAAAAACAGAGCCGTGGATGGAATCAGCTTTGCCATTGAAGCGGGCACCTGTTTCGGCCTGCTGGGGCCCAACGGTGCGGGCAAAACCACCACCATCGAAATGATTGAAAAGGTGATTGTCCCGGATGGCGGCGAGATTTTATACAAAGGGCGGCCCCGGTCATCCGGTTTCCTGGAAGAAGTGGGCATCCAGTTTCAAGAAACCGAGCTGCTCGCTTTTTTAACGGTGCGCGAGACGCTTCACACCTTCGGCCGGCTGTATCAAAACGCCATGGATGTGGATGAAGCCATGGCATTGTGCGATCTGACCGAAGTGGCCAGCCAGCAAAACGACAATATTTCAGGAGGGCAGAGACAACGTCTGTGGCTGGCACTGGCCTTGATCAACCAGCCGGATCTGCTGTTTCTCGATGAACCTTCCACCGGGCTGGATCCCAATGCCCGGCTGGATTTATGGCAGGTGATTGATACGATTAAGCAGCAGGGGCGAACCATTGTTTTAACCACCCATTACATGGAAGAGGCTGAAAAACTCTGTGATGAAATTGCCATCATGCATAAAGGCAGGATAATCGCCCGGGATACGCCCAAAAAATTGATCTCAACGTATTTTAACGGGATTACCGTCACACTGCCCGTAGACGGTTTAACGAAGGATATGGAAAAACAATATACCGTCCGCAGAAAAACAGATGGCCATATGGAAATCGAAACCAATGACGCCAATGCGTGCCTGGCCCGGCTAATGGACAGCGGAGTTGATTTAACCGATATTTCAATACGGACACCCAACCTGGAAGATGTTTTTATCCATCTCACCGGTAAACGATTATCCCCGAATTCGGGCCAGGGTCCCGATCAAAATAAAAAAAAGGTGTAAAATAAAATGTTTGAACGCTTCTGGGTTATGTTTATTGCCCGAAACCGGGAATTTTTCCGCGACCGGGCCGGGTTCGGATGGAATATTTTGTTTCCTTTTTTACTGGTGGCCGGATTCGGGGTTATTTTCGGCGCCAAAGAACCCAGTCTGTATAAAATCGGCGTTTATCCGGTCTCCGGGCCCGCCCCGGCCATTCACCACCTGGACCTGCCCGCTCGATTCCTCCACACCCGGTATCTTAAATTTGTCGGTTTTCAGAACCTTGAGGCGGGCATGGACAAGCTGCGCCACCATCGAATCGATTTTCTGGTTCGGGCAGGTCAGCCCCCCTATCCCTTTTGGGTCAGCGATACCAACCCGAAGGGGTACCTGGTGGAGCGGATTTTCAAAGCCAGCCTGGTAAACGACAGGGACACGGCCGACGCGGTGATTAAAAAACAGATCCAGGGCCGGAATATCCGCTATATTGACTGGCTTTTCCCGGGAATTCTGGGGATGAACATGATGTTCAGCGCGTTGTGGGGCGTGGGGTATGTCGTTGTCCGATACCGGAAGACCGGCGTATTAAAACGGTTGATGGTGACCCCCCTGACCGCCTTTGAATACCTGAGTGCCCAGCTGGTATCACGGCTGTTCATCATGATTTTCTCCGTGTGCGTGGTATGGATCGGATGCAACCTGATTTTCAGATTCCAGGTGCACGGGTCGTATGTCAGTTTGTTCGTTATATTTCTGGCAGGCAGCCTTGCCCTGAGTGCGCTGGGCCTGCTGCTGGCATCCCGCGGCACCAGCGAGGAATTTGTTTCAGGCGTATTGAACTTCATCGCCTGGCCGATGATGTTTTTATCGGAAGTCTGGTTTTCGCTGGAGGGCGCACCCGCCTGGGTAAAGGCCGTTGCCCGGCTGTTTCCCCTGACACATCTGTTAAAGGCGGTCCGCCGGATCATGAACGACGGCGCCACGCTGATCGATGTTGGCCCCGAGCTGATTATTCTGCTGCTTTTTGCAGGCGTTTTCCTGACGGTCGGCGCCATACTTTTTTCATGGAACAGGTAGTCGCCGCAAAATAACCGATCTGCGGCCGTTAACGGTTAAATTATCGGCCGGAATACCGATGATGCCGGCCCTTTTCCCCGCCAGCGGAGAGGTTCAGGATTCCTTCGTTATTTTTATAACCACATCCTTTGGCAGGGCCAGGCCGGCGGCCACCTGCAGGGCTTTACTCATAGCCGCCGGCACCACACACGCCTCACAGCACCCTTTGGTCTGGAGTACCGGACGAAAAATGGCCAACACCGTACTTTCATCTTTCGGCGAAAGCTCATCAAACGCATTGATCGGGTTTTTCTCCCGGACTTTATCGGCCAGCGCTTTGATTGTATCGCAATTGCTACCCATACGAAGCGTGACACGCATGCCATCATCGGTCTCGGCGGTGATCTTCGTCTTAAATCCACAGATGCCGGCATCTACCGTTGCGGATGCTTTCATATATCCAATTCCTTTCTTATAAAATACCCCCTGCGCGATATCCAGCCACACGAACAGGAGCAGCCTTATTGCATTTGTTGCCGTTTCTTTTCCAGGTCAAGGTATAGTTCCGTTAAATCGTTCAGTTTTTTCTTAAACTCGTCATTTTCTATCTGCTGACGTTTATACAGACGGGAGACCGCAGTGAGTTTCGCTTCCGTCCTTTTCAATTTTACCTGCAACCGCTTTGATCTTTTTTTCGATTTCTGAAGGGCCGCCCGGATCACTTCCAGCTTTTTTTTATCCGCTTTTCCCTGCATCGCTAACGAAAGCCGTTCGTTACGCTCACGGTTACACTGGTTTTGGATCTGGCGAACGCTTTCATCACCGGCATTGATTCGTTTCAGTAAATGATAAATATACCGGGCCGGCCATTGCCCCTTTTCCGGCGGCAAATGGGCAAGATATTCATTCAGGTGCTTTTCTGCGGCCGGATAATCCGGCTTCTGATTGCGCGGATGGGTATACAATACGCCCAGTGCAAAATGATTTTCGTTGTCCGGATCGACCAGATTCTCCCGCCTGTTTATCTCTGCCTGGAGATCATCTACCTGTATGAGCTGAAAAGGAGACGAATCTTCTGGCGCCGGGGGTGCGGCCAGAAAGCATCCGGAAATAGTGACGGTCAAACTACCCAGCAACATGATCCATAGCAGACGATTCATTCATCCCTCCGTTTGTCAACGACAAAAACGCTGCCCTTCAGTGTCTTGGCTTTTTTCTTCAGCTCAGCGGCAATTTCCCCAAACCGGATATGGTTGCACTTCTTTTTCCCGGAATTGGTCACAACTGCCATGGAAACCGTCATGATGGGAAAATTCATTTTTTCTCCCCGGCGGGAAGTACTCTCAATGAATCCACGTTCGGCATCCTCAATTGTATAGAACTTTACGACCCGTGCATCAAAACGTTTAATAATTTCCCGGCAGATGGCCTCAAACTTATCCGGAACTGTTATAAAAACAAAGTCATCCCCACCGATGTGACCGACAAAGTCGTCCTCGGTTCCAAACCTTTTCGTCGCCTCCTGAATAATTCGACCTGTCTCCTTAATAATGCTGTTTCCGGCGGCATACCCATAACGATCGTTAAACGCCTTGAAATTATCAAGGTCAACCTGGCAGAACGCGGCCGGTTCATTTTTGTCGAGCCTTTCTGCCAATACGGTTTCAATCGCCGCCCCGCCAGGCATCTGGGTTAACGGATTCTTCTCCAGGTTTCTTTTTTCCAGAGACGCCAGTCGCCGGCCCATCCTGGCAAATGAATCCGCCAGCCGCTGTAATTCGCCGGCGCCTTTTATCTGGGGAACAAAATCAAAGTTGCCCCGGGCGATCTCTTCAGTGGCATTGATTAATTTCTGTATGGATCGCAAAATATATTGAAATCCGAAGAACAGGGAAACGATTCCAATTAAAGTGCCGGCAATAAACAGGCCTGCCATAATTTTCAGCGCTTTATGGCTGACCGTCGCAATCTGCCGAACGCGTTCTCCCCGGCGTTTGAAGGCCGTCTGCCTGGTTTCATTAATCAAACGGCTCAGTGCGTCGAATTCATCCGTGATTTTTTTCTTGTACCCGGCCGCATCTACGGAAAACAGGGTTTGCGGTGTCTGGTAATAGGTATTGTAAAGCGTATTGTACCGCTGATGGTGATCGGCGATTTCGCCCAAGTGGGTTAAGAAGGGATGTTTTCCCTGTTCTTTTTTCAGTTGGTTGAGCACCGATTTAAACGTTGTGGCATGTTCAATGAATTGTTGCCGAATCCGATCGGATCGCGAAATGAGATAATGCTGGCCAAACGCCTGCTGTGAAAGAAGCTCGTTCAACAGGATATCTGTTGATCCGATAACATGCACATCCTCGTCAACGATGCTCTGGTTGATGTCCCGCACCTCTTCCAGACTTTTATACGCAAAATAGGGAATGATTCCCAGCAAGGCAACCAGGGGCAGAAAAACCAGTAAAATCCTGTTGGCAATGGTAGAGTTTCGATACTGAATCATTCAGAAGATCCTGAGAATTATTTGACTCCCCCAAGAGACCGCACCTCAAGGCCCTGAAATATACTCCGATTCTTTATTCCGGCAACACAAATGAATAATAGGTATCAAGAATGATGTCAATACACCGACGGAATCATTTAAGTAAGCGCTACCATCACAAAATAGCCGGTTTTATGAAAAACGGGACCCATAAATGGCTAGACTGCCGGGTGTTTTTACGCTTCTCGGTGAGCCTGATTTTTGTTTTGCTGTCGTCTAAAGTCCCTGCAGGTGAGGACATATCCGGCAAGGCCCGGGTGCCTGATGACGCGTGGTAAAAAGAGAGGCCAACCGATCCGACGTTTTTTGAAGACGCTCCATCCCTTCAAAATCAGGTGTTATCCCTTTCATCAGCTGTTGGTATATCTGTAAACGATCTCCAAATGCTTTTCTGAACTGTTTATATCGTTGCCGATTCCAGATATCATCGAGCCGGTTCCGATTCAGATTACCCATAACCAGGCGTGAAGAGGGCCATTGCTGCCCTCCAAATATTCTTGGGTAACTACCATTCAACGGCGGATTCAGATAAACACAGGGAGACACCGATCCATCCGCCCCGACAAACAGGTTTTCTATCGGGTTTTTTTCACAGACCGGGACCAGATTTTTCTTCAGCGACGGCATTGTCAAGGTAACGCCCGACCAGAGAACGGCCAGCCGGGCCCTGAAAACCGCCCATCGATCGACAAATGTGGGCTGACAGTCGGCCAGTATTTCCTGGAAACGCGTAGCGATATGAACCATGCGGGTCGGGTGCAGAATATCAACCCCGAGTCGGGAACAGAGTATAATCGCCCGGTGAAGCGACTTCAAACTATCGGGCGTTAACAGGTAATTCACCACAATCGGTGGTTTTCTGCCGTCCCCCCGTGCTTCAGAAAATATTCGGACCGCCTGCATTGCCCGGTCGAAACTTCCCCTGCCCCTCAATGGATCCTGCTGGTCGGCACTGGCACCGGCGATACTGAAAGTCATGGAATCAAGACCTGACCGGATCAACGCACCGGCCACATCCGGATTCATTATTGTGCCGTTGGTCCCCACGCTGACCCTGGTTCCCTCTTTCGCCAGCCGCCTGATCAGTGCGGTGCAATCGTTTCGTAACAGGCTTTCTCCCCACCCCTGCAGGTGAATCGATCGACATGCCGGCGCCACCCCGCACAGCTGCCGAAAAGCCGTTTCGCTGAGGTCTTCGGGAACCCATTGGGGTTCAAAATAAAAATAGAGGCAGGTCCGGCACCGCAGGTTACATCGGCTGGTTATCTCAACCTGGATATGGTTATATCGATAGGGGGCACCGGTGTTCATTGCCGACCGATCCATTTTTTAGACAACGTATGTCGGGTATCTATAAGAAATAAATCAGGGTTTCATAAACAGAACATACCCGATGACGATCACTAGAATCAACAGGATTTCAAGAAAAGTATACCGTAAAATCATCATACTGATTTTGCGTTGAGAGGGATTCATTTTCAGGATAGCATGATCCATGATGAATCGGAAAAAAAAAGTATAGGGTGTGCGGGTTAAAAAAAGGCGGAGGTACTCCCGGATACTTCTCAGCCACAATCCAAGATGATACCGCTTATCATACTCCGCCTCCGGGATATCCGCCGAAATAACCGCGGTCAAGCGATCGTTTTTAACGCAAAATTGAATCTGCTTGAGCGGCCCGTCTTTAAAATCAAGTATCATTCCACCTGCTTGATCGAAAATCAGCAAAAAATGGATATCCAGATGCTCTCCGGTGGCATGGTCTTTTACCCGGGCCTGGACCCCCCCCCGCTCATCACCTTTATTGACCGTTTCGACATGCCAGTGGGGGTGGAGACGCAAAAGCTTTTCGGCATCCTCCAGATGTCTGAAGAGGCGGGAAGCATCCCGATTTTTCAAATCCAGGGCCAGGTCGTATGTATTTTGCATCTTAATCGTCCGAAGACGCGATTAGCAGCGGTACGGGCAATAACGGGTGGAACCTTTTATTTTTCAGGCGGGCTTTAAACCCCTTACCTTGCTTCTTCTGGTAGGGGCCGATAACGATCAGATCGTTCTTCAGTTTTCGGGCAACCTCCGCAATAGTTTCTTCCACCGGACCGACGATTTTCAGAAATTTGAACCGGGACGCAGCGGGGAATCTGCTTTTGATCCGTTCCCAATCTCCAATGATTTCCAGGGAAAGCTGATTGTCCACATGGTTCATAAAATCCCGGTGGGTTTTAGAAGTATTCAGCCAGTCGTCTCCCAGCATCCATTTCCAGTCTTCATTGATGACTGTCAGGATCGTTATTTTCATATCCGGGGACCCTTTGTGCAGCAGATCATCGAGGACCAGCGCTTCCGCTTTTTGTGCACCGGGTGTACCATGGGTACACAACAAAATATGATTAAACATTTCCACCATTCCTGCAAAGATTAAGAGGCGGAGGATAAGCGGGTTGCAATACTTTCCACCGCCTCTATTGTCAACATCTATACTACCGGGGCTCTAATGACAACCTGCTCAGCATATCCCCAATCCGGTTCGCCACAAAGCCCCCCGGGGATTCAAACAGTTATACCAGCCACTTGGTAAAGAGCAATACCAAGAAGGTGGTAATCAGACAAAAAATAAGCGCTGTCAGGTCCTCATTGCGCTCGCTGGCAAAAACCGACAAAGCCCTTTCCTCCATCTCATCAATATTGTCTTCTGTGGTTTTTATATCTTTCTTATTTTCATTCATGTCAAGTCTCCAATGATCGTTTTGATAGTAATCACCAATGCGGTTCTACTTTAAGACCACATCTTTAACCAGCCACAGCACCACAATAAAAGAAAGCGTGGCCTTCGTCACGCCTGCGATCCCCCCCATCAGCAGGGGGAAGCCGCCGGCCTGCATAATCGCTTTTTTCGTAATTTGCATGCCGAGGCCGATCAGCCCGAAGGCAAAGAACCAGATCATGCAGTCTGTCAGGGTGCTGACGGTCTTCGATTTTTTATGGACCTGCTTGATCGCGTGTTTAACGGCACTTTTCACATCTTTAGGAAGTTTAACCTGTTTGGCCTTTGCGGCCGCCAGGATCGATTCCAAAGCAAACATACGATCCTGTCCGACCTTTGCAAACAACTTCTTATCAGACCGATTATCAAAATTTCCGGCAATCTGTCCCTGTTTTACAAGGTCATTCAGTGCTTCGGCCTGGGTGCTGTTCAGTCCACTTATCGCCCCGCCCTGTATTGCACTTTTCAATACTTCCCGTTCTTCATCCGTTATCCGGGTCCGATCATTGTAGCTGACATCAATATATTTTCCTTTATAGTGAGTCGGCGGCGAAAACAGACCTAAAGAAGAGAAGAGGAATAAAAGTAAAAATCCTAGAATAAAAATAGGGAACTTATCAACAACAACACTTTTGAAACTCAGTTTCTGGCCGCTTTCCTTACCAAACCAGGTGGCCAGAACCAACACAATAACCGGCAAAAAGAGTACCCGCGTGATATTGAAAATCTCAGCTACCTTCAGGGTTTTAATATCCACGGCATTAAATGCCAGGGCCGCCGCAGCAACCTGAGCGGAATTGAGAATCCCCGTACCTGCCCAGGCTCCGAATTGCACCGGGTTCATACCGACAAGCTTGCCGATGGTTGGAAAAATAAACATACATATAATACCAAAGGACAAAATGGTTCCGATGGTATACGCCATTTCCTCGCTCTTGGCCTTGACTACCGGCGCCACTGCCACGGTGGCTGATACGCCGCAAACCCCCATACCGGCAGAGAGGACTCCCGTCATTGTTTTGGGTTGCTTAAACAGGCCACCCAGCCACAATACGAGAAATACCGTACCAAGCACAAAAAAACCGATCAGCCAGACACTGTAAACCCCAAGCTTGGCCAGCTCGGCAAAGCTGTACCGTGCCCCCAGCATGATCACCCCCATTTTCAGGACAAACCGCGCGGTTTTCACACCGGCAGCGGCAAATTTAGGAATACCGATCGTGTTGGTAATAAGCACGCCCACCAGAATCCCGAGAACGACATAATTCAGATTCAGCACTTTATAAATCTTGAAACCAAGGGTCGGCTGCAGGTTTTTGCTCAATATTTTAACCATCGGTTCGAGATACCAGCGAATGGCCATGGCCAGAATCAAAAGCAGGAGCACGCCGCCCAGCGGCTGGAGGACAAAGCGATCCAGGGTGGTATTCTGGGGCTTACGGACCGAGTTCACGATACCACCGAGGATCCCGAGTGCGCCCAGCACCAGGCACATGATAACCTGCAGATCCAAGTATTTATGAGTATGCAGATATTTCATTACCGGAAGCAGTACACCGGTATTGGCAATAAAACCGTAGACCAGAAGAATTCCGCCCATAACAAACAAAGGCGTGTTTTTTTGAGTTTCAGCCATAAAATTACCTCCTTCTGTATGAAATTATTGGTCTATTTTTTTCATCTCAAGCATCTAATCCCACAAATAACGGGAATCCTTTTTAGCTCGCCGCCTTGCAGACACCCCCCTTCCTATGCTGTTTAGAAAAAATTAATTGCGTATCAAACCAATAAATCCATCAAAAAGCATGCCAAATCAGTTGAAATTATAACATATTATAATCACATGATATATATCTTTTCGCCTACCAGGCTGACGCCATCTGAAGGTGTCATTTCCAGCGGAAAGTGCCGCCTGGAGTTTGCACTGGCGTGGATACAATTGTCCCCGGCTGTAGTTTCAAAGGGGCTTTGTTTCAGGTTCGAAATTTTTGCGGTCGGATATGGTATCTTTTGATGATTTTTTGAAGAGATTGGCGTTTAATTCCACTGATTTTTGCAGACGTGGTAATGTTTCCCCGGGTATGATCCAGCAACTGGTGCAGGTATTGACGGGTAAAGGCCTCAATGGCCTTGGCTTTCAAATCCTTGTAGGGCCGGGTAAGATCGACAATGGCATGATTTTCATTCATTGTCTGCGTGTTGACAGACGAAAACGTTTTTTTGATGACACGCCCCGGGATCATGGCATACCATTCACGAATTGTGTTTTCCAGCTCCCGGGTATTTCCCGGCCATGACCGCTCAAGCAGCTCATTTATCACTTCGGGCGTCACCGACTTGGGTGTCGAGTCCTGCTCACAGGCAATTTTCTCCAGAAAATGTTCCACCAGCAGGGGCAGATCTTCCTTGATATCCTCCAGCGAAGGCATGGTCAGGGATGCCACATTTAAACGGTAGTACAGATCCTCCCGGAATTCGTGTTTCTCAATTTTCTTTTCCAGGTCCTGGTTGGTGGCGGCAATAATCCGGACATCTACCTCGTGGCTGACAGTTGCCCCCAGCGGCGTGATCTGTTTTTCCTGCAATACCCTGAGAAGCTTGGATTGCATTGTCAGTGACAGGTCCCCGATTTCATCTAGAAAGATGGTACTTCCCTGGGCCTGGTCAAACATTCCTCGTTTATCTGAAATGGCATTGGTAAACGCCCCTTTTTTGTATCCAAACAACTCACTTTCAAGGATGGTTTCCGGCAAAGCCGGGCAATTGACCGTTACCATTTCCCGGCTGCGCCGTTCACTGAACGCGTGAATCGCCTGCCCGGCAAGTTCTTTACCTGTTCCCGTTTCACCCCTAATCAACACGGTGATATCCGTTTTGGCCAGCATTTTTATTTTATTTAATACCGATCTCATGGGCGGGCTTTGCCCGACTATTTTTCTGAATGAACTTTGCTTGTCCAATGCCTGCAGAAGACGGCTGTTCTCACGCACCAGCCGGTTGCGCTCCAGCCCGTTTTCAACCAGATGAATCAACCGCTCTTCATCAAAGGGCTTTTGGATAAAATCGAAAGCCCCTTCCTTGATGGCGGTAACAGCCCGTTCGACTGACCCGAAAGCGGTCATGATGATCACTGTGATAGTGGCATCAACTTTGCGGATTTTCTGCAACAAGGTGATGCCGTCCATGCCCGGCATGCGGATATCGGTAAGAACAACGTCGATCGGCCGTCCCCGGATAATCGCAAGTGCATCCGGTCCGTTGTCTGCCAGAACAACATGGCAACCCAGCTCCGAGGCGATCAACCGTTTCAACCCACGCAGCAGATCGGCCTCATCATCCACAATCAAAACAGTATCCTTCAATCCCTACTCCTTTCAGGTCGACTCCCCGGTGATGGATAAGAAAACAGTAAACGTACTTCCCTTTCCCAGATCACTGGTCACTTCAATCTCGCCGCCGTGCTGTTTGATGATACCATAGCTGACCGACAACCCCAACCCGGTACCCTTTTGGGACCCTTTGGTCGTAAAGAACGGTTCGAATATTCGGCCGATATGTTTTTCAGCGATTCCAGCACCGGTATCAGCCACCGCAACAGACACCGTATTTCCATGATCGTGGAGTCTTGTCCGGACGGTTAACGTCCCTCCAGATACCATGGCCTGGCGGGCGTTCATGAAAAGATTCATCAGGACCTGTTTGATTTTTTGCGGGTCCACCGTGATCTCCGGGATATCATCGGAATAGTCTTTATCTACAAAAATTCTGTCTTTATCCAGTTGGGGCAAAATAACGGCAAGAACATCATCAATACAGGTATGAATGTCGGTCGGAATCCGTTTCGGTTCTGAAATCCGGGAAAAATTAAGCAGTGCGTCCACTACCGACTGGCATTGTTCGGTATGCTTGCGGATAATTCGAATATCATCTATCATCTGTGTCTTTTCGGATAGTTCTTTGGCGATAAGGTTCGAATAACACTTAATGACGCCCAGCGGGTTATTAATTTCATGAGCCACGCCTGATGCCAGCTGGCCGATGGCGGCCAGCTTCTCTGTCTGTGACAGGTATTTCTCCATTCGGCGCTTATCCGTTACATCACGCAATATCACATCAATGCCGGTGAACTGATCATTATCGTCCCGGCGGACTGTGGCGGAAAGCATCACCATCAGCTTCTTCCCTGTCCGGTCGACCATCGGCCTTTCCAGTCCATTGACATATCCTTCTTTTTCAACCGTATTAAAAAAATGGCGTGCATCCCTGACATCCCAAAAAAGCTGATACGCGGTCTCAATGGAGAGCGCTTCTTCCCGGCCCATCAGTCCAAACAGTTTCAATCCGGCAAGATTGATATCCTTGATCCGGGTTTTACAGTCCAGGATAATAATCGCATCCTGGGACGTTTCGAAAATATGACGGTATTTGGCCTCAGACGTTTTTAATCCATCGTGAGCCCGCTTCAGATCTCCGGCCACATGTTCAAATGCCTCTTTCAGTTGTGCCACTTCATCGCCTACTTCAAGAAACAGAATCTCATCCTGGCTGTCGTCCTTTCCAGAGATGCTGCGAAATGTGGCCAGCAGATCCTTCAGCTCGGATACCACTGTCCGGTTAAAGAGAAGATAGAACAGGCCCAGCAAAGATACCAGCGAAACCACAGCAATGATAAAAATACTGAACGCCGCCTCCCTGACCCGGACAAAAGAGATATCCACCGGAATATAAATCGTGTCTGCTGCCACCACATCGCCTATGGAATAATGAAAGCCGCCTTTGGTCCCATAGATTTTGATCAGATCTATCGGTGCCACTGCGGGATCTCCATGGCACCTGAGACATTCGGCTTCGGCATAGATGGCCCTGAGGCGTGTATAGTACGAACGATCATTGGTTTTAATCACGCCATGCCACTCATCGGCTTCCGGGTGTTCCTGAAACCATTTCAGCATTTTCTTCTCAAATCCATCAGCCTGATTAAGAGGATTCATGGGATTTACCGATGCCCTTTTATAGTTAAACTCCGGAAACCGTTCCCGGACCCGCTGCATGACCTCACGACCGATAAACGAAGTCGACATGGCATGGGGAATAAACCCGTCTCGCGGCAGGATGTCCACCATCTTGGGCCTGAGGATATCTTTCACATAGGTTCTTGTGGCATCCGCCGTACTGATGAATATTTCAGTTTCCTTATAAACATCCCGGGTAACCATCGCCTTGAGGTATAAATAAGCCACCAGCGAGACAACGATGGAAAATATCAATAGAATCGCCGCAGAACCAAATCGAAATTTAAATTGAACTGTTTTCTTTTTCATCATGGCCATCCGTCGCCTGAAGAGTTATTCAATCTGATCCCTGAGTCCTGTCTTTTCTATTCGAAAATAAAGCCCGCTATTAATATAGGGTAAAATAATGTAAATTCCGGGCATTCGTCAAGCAACCCGGGACAACACAGGGCAACTATCTTATATTTCAAATATAATTTAATTTTTTATGGAAACTGACCGCAGACAGGACTTGCAGAAAGCGGCCGGATTCCATCATTTCACCGTATTACATCTGGCATAGGGTCAGAAATAACACCCGCTTCAACAAACGGATTGCCGAACAGGGCGCCCAACTTTGCGCTTGACATAAAAAACAAGATTGCATTATGATCGGCGACAGTTAGAAACACACATATGGTGGTTTAACCCATGGCCGTAAAAGATAAAAGAAAAGCACCCCGCATCGATTCACTGAACCTGATTTCTTACGTCGTATATGATGAATCCGACAATGCCATCAGGCAGGGTATGGGGCGGACGCTGAATATTTCCGAAACAGGAATCTGCCTGGATACCTATAGGGCCTTATCCCGCAGGCAGAAAGTATCCCTGTCCATCGGCCTCCGGGACAATGTGGTAGAAATTATCGGACAAGTCGTCCATGTCAGAAAAAGAAAAAACGGCCGGTTTGACAATGGTATTGATTTTATTGAAATGGACCAAAACCAGCAATCGGTTCTAGACCATTTCCTTACGGCCTATTACAAGGCAACCGCTGCCGACCGGTAAAAAAGGTTATGCCGATCTATCCCTGCGGTAAAATCGAATGTCGGATGTAACCCTGTCGATCGTTTTTATCTCTGTCATATATATCGTCGCTTCTCTCCTTTTCTCCTGAAAAAAAAGCCCGGTTGATATCGTATCTACCCGGTATTCACCTTTTTTCTTCTATTTTTCATTTTCCTTTCATAAGGCCGCATTCAAGACAATCGTCAATACCGTTCTGGAAAGCAAGCAGCCCCAGATCCGGCAGAAAAACCTGCACATCGCCAATACGGTTGAAGACGATCGGGTCGTCACCGGGGACAGCTTCCTCCTTTTTCAGGCCATATCGAATCTTATCCAGAATGCCATCGATTTCAGCCCCGAGGGGGGATGTATCGCCTTAGATACCGGTATTGACGGAGCGATGCTGCGGTTCACTGTGACAGACGAGGGAACATCCATCCCGGACTATGCCCGGGAAAAAATTTTTGACAAGTTCTTTTCTCTGCAACGACCCGGCAACGGGAAAAAGAGCACCGGCCTGGGGCTGAACCTGGTTAAAGAGGTTGCCCAGCTCCACAACGGAAAAATCACGCTGACGAATCGGACCCGGCAGCGCGTCCGTGCCACCTTGTCCCTTCCATTATCGTGATTTTCTTTTCCGCTCCCTTTCCGCCGTGACGCAGTAAATACCCTCGCCTTGACGGGTGGGGCCAAAGCAGAGATTATCCGACCGGCAGGCCGCCGGCGCCCGGTCTCCGGCCTGCCACCTTTTAATCAGACCAGGCTCCCGGATAAACGGTCGGCACATGGAGATGAAATCGGCGCTGTTTTCGGCAACCGCCTTTTCTGCCACGGCAAAAGACCGGATACCTCCAACCAGGATAATCGGGATATCAACCGCCGCTTTTAAAGCCGTGGCCGCCCCCTTGAAATAGGCTTCATCCGCCTGCCTGCGAATCCCCATCCGGATCGGGCTTTTCCGGCCGGAAAGGGCGGTCCCGCCGGACACTTCAATGGCGTCTATACCCTTCGCCTGCAACATTCGACCGGCCACAACGGCATCATCCAGTTCAAACCCGCCGTTAATAAAGTCTGCGGCATTCATTTTAATCAATACCGGGTAGTCTTTTCCGACCTGTGCCCGGATCGCTTCAATGATCTCCAGATGAATCCGCACTCTGTTTTCCAGTTCACCGCCGTATTCATCGCTCCGATGGTTGAAAAAAGGAGACAGAAACTGGCTGAGCAGATATCCATGGGCGGCGTGTATCTGGACCCCGTCAAATCCGGCAGACCGGGCGCGGGTGGCCGCCCGGCCAAAATCGGCGACAAGATGACGAATATCTGAAATAGTCATTTCCCGGATCGGATGGTTTGTTATTTTCTCAATGGCCGACGGCGCCAGGGGCCGATGCCCGGTACGTTCCGGATCTGCATAAATACCGGAATGGGCCAGCTGGGCCACAATCGAGCCGCCTTTTTCGTGGACGGCATCGACCATTTTTCCAAGCCCGGCCACCAGGCCGTCTTTGTAAATACCGAGCTGGCGGCAGCCGGCCTGCCCCTCTTTTGTCACATACGCATGTCCCGTGATAATCAGACCGACATCCCCTTCGGCCAGGTTCGCCATGACAGCAACCAGTTCATCGGTCACCGCACCATCTTCAGTGGCCAGCCCTTCCCAGGTGGCCGAACGTACGAAACGATTTTTCAGATGCATGCCATTAATGGCAAAGGGTTTAAAAAGTATTGACATGAACTCTTTCTTTCTGTGGAGACGATCCTGACGCTGGCCAGGGGGGTATGATTGCCGGTGCAGTTCACCCGGGCTGCGGTCAAACCGGTTTTCGCATCTATCCGGAAACAACCGGAAAAAGCCACTTCCTGAAATTTTCGTCCCGGCCATTGATGATGTCACCCATGATCTTTGATATATTCCGGGTGACCGGTCCCGGAACGGTATCGATGGTGCGGTTTTCTATCTGTCGAACCGGAAGCACTTTATTCGGTGTCCCCGCCAGGAACAATTCGTCGGCAGTCAATAGCCAGCGACGCGGGATACGCGCCTCTTTGACGTCAACATCATAAAATCGTGCGGCGGAAATAATCGAGCTCCGGGTAATGCTTTTAAGCACGGTGCCGGGTGCCGGCGTCCAAAGCGTCCCGTCTTTTACGAAAAAAATGGACTCGGTGGGTCCTTCAGCGACAAACCCCTGGGTATCGAGGAGCACCACATTTTCAAATCCACGGCGTCTGGCCTCATTTCTGGCCACCATCCCGTTTAAATAATTGGCGGCGGCCTTGGCTTCGACGGGAACAGTTTGCGGGTCCAGTTTTCGCCAGGAAGAAATACCCACCGTGGTACCGGTGTCAAACGGAAAAGACAGCCCGCCCAGATCGTGTTCGGGATCGACCACAAAAATTGAGATGCTCAGGGGCGCATCCGGTGGCAGGATACTGAACGCCACGTCGGTATACGCGCCGATAATCTTGATAAAGCCCGATTCGACCTGATTGCGCCGGACGGTCTCTTTTACCCTCTCCGCGAGTTGTTCCGGGGTAAAGGGAATTTCCATTTCCAGTAGATCGGCGGTCCGATACAGACGTTGAATATGTTTATCCAGTCTGAAAATAACGGAATCTGATTCAATGGAATGCAACCCCATGATTTCAAAAATCGCGCTTCCCCGGCCAAATCCATGGCTCATCTGGTGAACCGTGGCCTGGTCCCAGCTGATATAGGTATCATTCGTGAATACGATGCGATCAGTAAGCATACAAATCGTCCGTTTTGATTGCGCCAGGCCGAAATGGCGTTGGACATTTTACGTCTATCGCCTTTCAATATGGCAAAAGCGGGATAACCTGTCAATTCGCAACACGCCGAAAAGCGACAATGACACCGATCGTCACCGATGATTGTCAGTGGCGTCATACGAAGCAGGCCGGTTCCAAATGGCATAGAAAAGTACTGCATTCCCGTACACAGGTCTGAATTTGTAACTTGGGTTACATAATTTCAGGTAATTTTCTGTCAGATTACGCGATTTCAGTATTGACGTTCAGCCCAGCATATTGTATCTGTATAATATTATGATATGTTTTTAAGTAGTAAGCAATAAACGATGATGGCATATTTTTTGCTTGATATCTTTCTAAGATGAGATCTTTTTTATCGCATAGAAAACGGCTGGACCTAAAAAAATGGCGAAGAAAAAAATTCTCCTTGTGGACGACAATCCGGACATCACACGCCCGCTCAGTCTCTTGCTGGAAGCATCTGGAAACTATGAAGTACGAGCGGAAAATCTGGGGCAAAACGCATTAACGACGGCCCGCATCTTCCGCCCCGACCTGATTTTCCTGGATATCATGATGCCCGATATGGATGGCAACGAGATTGCCGCCATCCTTGAAAAAGATGAAGATCTCAAGCATATCAAAATCGTATTTTTGACGGCGATTGTTACCAAGGGAGAAGTTGCAGCTGGAAGCATCACCGAAATTTCCGGCCATCCCGTGCTTGCCAAACCGGTTAGGTCCAGGGAAATGATCGACTGCATCGAAGAACTGCTGCGAGATTGATTTTTTCCGACCCATATTTTCAGCTACTTACCTTGACCCGGCCTGCCTTCTTTGCCCGACCTTCCCCTTAGCGTCAATGGCAGCTGATATTTTTACCGGTTCACCTGTATGCGCCCGGCACGTCCAGGGTGGACAGAGATTTTCTTTGAATAAAACCAATCTTTGATGTATGACTCGATACCGTTACGTTCTATTAACCCGTACCTGAGCGGATATAAATGGATAGAGAAACCATAAAAAATAAAATTCTGACGATCTTTGACGAAGAATTTGAAATCGTCAACCCCGGCGAAAACGAAGACCTCCGCGAAATCCACGGGTTTGACAGTATCGATGCGATTGAACTGCTCAGAGAAATTGAAATTATGCTTGATACCGAACTGACACGCGACGAAAAGAAAAAGGCCATGGACATCCGGACCTTCAGCCAGATATGCGATTATGTTGAATCGTTGTCGGCAGACAGGGGGTAGGCATGAAGCGACGCGTGGTCATCACGGCCGCATCGGCAATAACGCCCATTGGACATGGCCATGATGATATCACCAAAAGCCTGACACAGGGCATATCCGGCGTCAAAAAAATAAGAAAAGACGACGTGTTGACCGACAAGGTGGATGCCGGGGTTTTCGGCACCGTCGATTACGACATTCCCTTTGATTTCGAGCGCCGATACCGCAAAACCATGGGACCGGTGGCATTTTACGCCTGCCAGGTGGCAAAGGAAGTCCTCGCGGCCTCCGGGCTTTCGCAATCGTTTGTCACGTCGGGCCGCCTGGGCGTGGCCTTTGGATCCATTCATGGCAGCCCCACTGTCCAACGCAACATATACAAAAATTTCTATGCCCGGGATGGGGCCGGATATTCGTCGATCGGCGCAGTGGACTATCTCAAGTCCATGGTCCACACCACCGCGGTAAATATCACCCGCACATTCGGAATTACGGGCCGGGTTATCTCCTCGGGGACAGCCTGCACCACCAGTACCCAGTCCATCGGTTTCGGCTATGAGGCGGTGAAATTTGGCCTGGCCGATGCCATGCTGTGCGGGGGGGCAGACGAATACGACACCACCACGGTGGCCGTGTTTGATAATCTGCTCGCCTGTTCCACGGATTTCAACGACCGGCCCCATTTAACCCCCCGTCCCTTCGACGTGGACCGTGACGGCCTGGTGGTGGGCGAAGGTGCGGCGGCGGTCATGCTGGAAACCCTGGACAGCGCCAAAAAACGCGGCGCTCCCATTCTCGGCGAAATCATCGGCTTTGCCTGTAATAACAACGGGGGCGATATGATTCTGCCCAATAAAGACGGGATGACCGCGGTAATCCGCCAGGGCCTGGAATGCGCCGAAATTTCCCACGACGCGATTGACTATATCAGTGCCCATGCCACCGCCACGAAAATGGGCGACGCCATTGAATCTCAGGCCATCCGTGAAATTTTCGGAGACCGGCCGATGGTGACAGGACTGAAGAGCTATATGGGCCACACCATGGCCGCCTGTGGAGCCATTGAAACAGTGATGACCCTGTACATGATGGCCGACGGATTCGTGGCACCGACCCTGAACCTGGAGCAGGTGGACGACCGCTGCGCGGGTATCGGACATGTTACCGAGCTGCGGGAAACAGATATCCGGATTGCCCAGATTCAAAATTTCGCTTTTGGTGGCGTAAACACCGCTTTGATTATTCAACGCCCTGAATAAACCCTCATGCCGCGCATTTTAGGTACGCATCATTCGTGATTAAACGCACCGTTGACATTATTGCCACCCTTTTTCTCTGGATCTATTTCACCCTGGGACACCTGTTTTTCTTTTTGCCGGCCTATCTTCTGGCGGCATTTCTGGCCAAAGACAGGGAAAGGGCATTCCAGCATCTCAACCATCTTTTTTTCAGGGGATTTTTTGCGCTGGCCCAGATACTGATACCGGGGTTTACGTTAAAGATTGATCCGGCCGTTACCCGGTTACACGGATCCGTGATCGTCTGTAATCATGTATCGTACTTTGACCCTATTTTACTGATCGCCTTGTTTAAACGACAAAAAACCATCGTTAAGAGTGACTTTTTCTCTTTTCCGTTTCTCGGATGGAACCTGAAATTATCCGGATACCTCCCCGCCACGGCAACCGGCAGCTATACGGAGCTGGTCTACAAGGGAATTTCATCCATGGCGGAGTATCTTTCCTCGGGAGGTAACCTTTTTGTCTTTCCCGAGGGAACCCGCCGACGCGACGGAAAAATGGGCCGCTTTAACAAGGGGGCTTTCAGCATTGCCCGCAAATGCCGGGCACCGGTCCAGGTAATTGAAATCCTTAATACCGACCGTCTGTTCTCACCGGGCCATGCATTGCTGAACACCTGCATCGCCAATCGTGTTACCGTTATGCACAAGGGAGAAATCGACCTTTCCCGTGCTCAGAAGAAAATATCGACAAGGGAATTGATACGCCAGACCCGCCGGATTTTTAAAAAGATGCCGTCGACGCCGGAAACCATACCCGACAATGACGCCAGATAAGGAAATGGAATGCCGCCCGTAAATATCCCCCAGGCAGCGGATTCACGCCGGCCATTGCAGATCTACCTGATTGCCCCCCGAACGCCGGACAGCTTCTGGAATATGCAGGGAACGCTGGACGCGGTGGGCGTCAAGGCACTAATGCCGTCCGTGGCGCTGTCCACCCTGATCAGCCTGACGCCGCCGGAAGTCACCGTTCAATACCATTACTGCGACGAGAATGTATCGCCCATCGACTGGGAGCTTGCCTGCGACCTGGTCGCCATCTCCGGTTTTACACTGCATGCAAAAAGGATTGCCGAACTTTTTCGGAAATTTGGCGACCGGGGGATCCCCGTTGCCCTGGGCGGCGCCCTGGCCACCCTGGACACCGAGCTGGCCCGACCCATGGCTGACCACCTTTTTGTGGGTGAAGCTGAATATACCTGGCCCGCGTTTTTAAAAGAATTTGCGGTAAACCGGGCCAGGCCTGTCTATATCCAGAAAAATTTTGTTGATATCAACGACAGTCCGCCGCCGGACTGGACATTTATCAATGGTAAAAATTACCTGTACATGGCGGTCCAGACGGCAAGGGGATGCCCCAATCATTGTGATTTCTGTGACGCGGTTCGATTGATCGGCCACAAACACCGCTGCAAGCCCATCGATCAGGTTATCACAGAGGTAAACAGCCTGTACAAAGCCGGATGTGAAGTGATCTTCTTTTCCGATGACAATTTCATGGTCAGTCGGCGATATACAAAAAAGCTGCTGCAGCGCTTGATTGAATGGAACACGTCCCTTCCCCACCCGGTCCAGTTCGCCTGCCAGACCGATGTGCGAATCACCGATAACGAGACATTGCTTCAGCTCATGGCCGATGCCCGTTTTTCTGCGGTCTTCCTCGGCATTGAGAGTCTGCGCAGAGAATGTCTGGAAGAGATCAGCAAGGGACATCTTTATCGGCCGGACATGACCTCGCGTATCCGCCGGATGGCACACTATGGATTGCTGCCGTTTATCGGGCTCATCGTCGGGTTTGATGCCGACGATGAAAACACCTTCGATGAAATTGAACTTTTCCTCAACGAAGCCGGTATCCCCACCGTATCCATCAGCGTACTCAATGCGCCGGAAGGCACCCCCCTGCACGAGCGACTGCTCTCTTCGGGCCGCATTGACGAACAGTTTGCCGGGGTATGGCACTTTTCAACCAATATCGTTCCGCTCAGCGGCAGCCGGAAAGAAATGCTGTCCCGGCACCGGCGGCTTTTCCTGCGGTTGTACGAGCCCCGCCACTTCGAATCCCGGACGCTCCGCTGGCTCCGGCAGGTCGGCTATTTTCCATCCATCTATATCCAAAAGCGGCGCCCCGGTGCCAACCTGCTCAAAATCGGGCGGATCATCCGGCATTACACCTTCCGTGTTCCCGCACCGGTCCGGCGGACATTTTTCAGTATCCTCTACCAGACCTTCCGCATTGACCCGCAGCTGGTTCGAAAAGCAATCACCATTATGACGCAATACTGCCACTACTACACCTTCGTCAGTGATAAAAGCTACCGGGGGGTGAAACATTAGCTCCGCCGGGAAAAAGCACCCGACTGTCATTATCGGTGGCGGAATTGGCGGGTTGAGCATGGGGATTATCCTGGCCACACTCGGATACCCGGTCACCCTCATCGAAAAAAACAGGCAGGTCGGCGGAATGATGCGCAGCTATACCCGCGACGGTATTGATTGTGATATCGGTATCCATTACCTCGGCGCCCTGGCCAAGGGCCAGGTATTGCGAAGGTGCTTTGATTTTATGGGCGTGACCGACGACATCCCCCTGGAGCGGATGGGAACGGGCGGCATCATTGACCGGTATGTCATCCGTCACCCGGAAAACGGCCCGGATGTGTTTGATCTTCCCGAAGGATTCGGGGCCTATGCCGAGAATCTGAAGATCGCGTTTCCCGGGGAAGCCGGTGCGATTGACGCGTTTATGACACTCCTGCGCCGTTCGGCCAGCCAGCTGCACGACCTGACGTTTCTATATGATGACCTGTCCACAGATATACTGATCGACCAGGCAGAGCCGCTGAAGGATGTGTTTGACCGACTGGGATGTTCCAGGGGCTTGCGGGCAATCATCGGTGTACCGGCATACTGGATCGGTGTGCCGGCCGATCGCTGCCCACTCTTTTATCATAACATGACCCTGGCCAGTTATCTTTTTTCGGCCTGGCGCCTGGCTGGATCCGGCACACAAATGACCGGCGTCTTTGCCAGCCGCTTTCAGTCCCTGGGAGGCAAGATTATCACGGGACGTAAAGCCGACCACATCCAGGTGAAAGGCGGGCAGGTATCAGCCGTCCGACTCGATGACGGAAAAACGATCCCGGCCGGCCAGATCATCTCCACGGTTCATCCAAAAATGCTGATCCGGATGCTGGACGATCGCACAGTAAAGCCCTCTTATCGACGCCGTATTCAACATTTGAAAGATACACCCGGTTTTTTCTGCGTGCAGGCCAGGGTCGATGCCGGACGTCATGGGGAAATCCCGCACAACCTGTTTCACCTCGACATGAAACCTGGACGTGCCGGTATAAATTCGATATTTATCCAACTTCGACGAACCGGTCAGCCTCAATGGAACCGGCTGACACTCATCGGAAACGGAAGGTCCCGGCTCTGGGCCCCCTGGAGCGATACGACAAGTGGCCGGCGGGGCGATCAATACCTGGAAACAAAACAGCGGGAGGCCGATAAAATGATCGCCCGGATATCAGGCGCCCTCGGCCCCTTTAAATCGCTCAAACTGCTGGACACGTACACGCCCCTGACCATCCGTGACTGGGTAAACAGTCCCGGGGGCTCGGCCTATGGGGCCATGAAGTCGAGCGATCAGCTCCTGTCCACGGCCCTGTTGAACCGCACGGCGATAAACGGCCTTTACCTGGCCGGTCAAAGCGTCTTGGCACCGGGCGCTATGGGCACCATCCTCGGCTCTTTTGTGACCGCTAAATTTATTCTGGGCCCCAAACGATTTAAACAGCGCGTTGCGTTGTAAATTATCAAACAGGTTTTCAATATCGAATCCTATTCACGGCTGCCCCGAATGAATAAGGCTCAAGCTTTGCGCCCCATAAAATAAAACTTATCCCGGTTGAATTCGATTAGCGCTCTGTCTTTACGTTGTATCATAGCCATTGATCCGAAAAAGGACAGACCGGCTTCATTGAATCGTCCAGCGACGGCCATCATGCGCATCCTGTCTCTTTTTTCGGCCATTTGTCGCAAACAGATGGCCGGAGCACTTGTTTTTATGCACAATCCTCCTGAAGTTAATCGTATCTTAGAGAAAATAATGGCCGGCCGGGCAAAAGGAGGGTCGAATGAAAAACCGGGACATGTATCAAAGGGCAAGAAAACGGGTAAAAAAACGACTGGGATTCTATCTCCATCTGGCAATCTACGTTACCGTCAACTTTCTCCTGATCGCAACCAATTTGAGCACTACAGCAGACTGCCTCTGGGCGAAATGGCCGCTGATGGGATGGGGAATCGGCCTCTTCTTTCATGGGGCGGGTGTCTTTCTTTTTTCGGAAAAATCACATATCATCCAAAAAATGATCGAAAATGAGATGGAAAAGGACATTTAATACATGCCCCGATTCCAGGACAATACCCGGATTACACGGCGGCATCTCGTCCGCACGTTGGGATACACCCTCCTGATCAACACGTTTATCGCCGCCTTCCTGACCCTGATCGGTTTCAGTGGGGGGCGATTTTGGAATATTTTCCTATTTTCACAGTGTATCGGGCTGTCAATTTGTACCGGCACCCTGATTGTCAGCCGGTTTTTTTCTGTCTCCGGCCCGCTGGTACAGGCATTGACATATTTTGGCGGTATATTCATCGGTGCCATGGGTGGCACCTTGCTGGGATCTCTCTTAAGCGGCATTCCGCGCCTCTCTTTCTTCGAGGATTACAAAACCCTGGGGCAAGTGCTCTATTTAGGGCTCGTCTTCGGGTCGATCATCGCCTATTTTTTTACCACCCGGGAACGATTAACCGAAGTGAACGCGCAGCTTCAGGAAGAACGTATCAAACGGATTATCGGAGAAAAGGCGGCTATTGAAGCCGACCTGAAACGCCTTCAGGCCCAGGTGGAACCCCACTTTCTGTTCAATACGCTTTCCAATATCCTGAGCCTGATCGATACCGACCCTGCCGCCGGAAAAACGATGCTGGAAAATCTGACTAGTTATCTGAGAATTTCATTGGACCGCACCCGGCGAAAGGCCGGCACCATCGGCCAGGAAATAGCGATGATCCGTAACTACATGGATATTTATAAAACCAGAATGGGAAACCGGTTCCGTTACCGAATTGACGTTGCCGGGGAGATATCCGACCTGCCATTTCCGCCCATGCTGATCCAGCCGCTGGTTGAAAACGCCATCCGGCACGGGCTGGAGCCTAAAATCAAGGGAGGTGAAATCCATATCGCTGTCGCGGCATCGGAAAAATCGATTCGGTTTAAAGTCTCCGATACCGGGACAGGAATGCCCGCCCGCACCGGTAGCGGCGTGGGGCTGGCCAACATCAAAAACCGTCTGGTTGCATTGTATGGAAATCGTGGTAAGCTGACCCTTCAGGAAAATCACCCCTCCGGATTCACCGCTATTATTGAGGTGCCCCATGCCGCCGATTCGCGCCATCATCGCCGATGACGAAAAACCCTTGCGGGATTATTTAAAACGACAACTGGAAAAAACCTGGCCGGAGCTCGAGATCCTGGCCGAGGCTGAAAATGGCCGGCAAGCCCTGTCATTGATCACCTCAACGCACCCGGATATCGCTTTTCTCGATATTCGCATGCCCGGTCTGTCTGGAATCGATGTGGCCGCCGGTACGTCCGACCGGTGCCGGATCGTGTTTGTCACCGCGTATGACCAGTATGCCGTTGATGCGTTTGAAAGATCCGCCATCGACTATCTGCTGAAACCGGTAACCACCGCCCGTCTTGAAAAAACCGTTACCCGGTTAAAGGCGTCTCTGAACACGGCCCTGCCGTCGAACCATGAATTATCTAAAATCCTTACGGCCCTGACCCGATCCGGAAAGAAAAACGAGCCCGCGCAATACCTGAACTGGATCCGTGTTCAGTACCGCGACGGTATCCGCCTGATCCCGGTGGGTGACGTATGCTATTTTAAAGCCAGCGATAAGTATACCATTGTCCGAACCCGGGACCACGAAGCCTTGATCCGTAAAACGGTCGCCGCCCTGGCACGGGAACTTGATCCATCCATCTTCTGGCAGATTCATCGAGGCACCATCGTCAATGTCACCTGTATCGACAAAGTCAGCCGGACAACCACCGGCAAACGGATACTCAAACTCAAATGCCCACCCGAAACCCTGACCATCAGCCGCACCTACGCCCATCTTTTTAAGCAGATGTAAAAAACTTTCCCGTTGGGGTTGTATTTCACCATTTTGCAATTACTATTGCCGCTCCGGATAATGTTTCCGGAATATAAAATCGCTGTTTTATTAAAAAATCGGGATGCATCACGATGAACAAGATTAATGAAAACCGGTTCTATTCGGTACTCTGGAACCTGCTTCTGCTTGCCGCCGGCGGGAGCCTGGTGGCGATCGGCATCAAATCGATTGCCATTCCCCACGGCTTTATCAGCGGCGGGTTCTCCGGCCTGAGTCTGTTGATTTACTACGTTTTTGGCGGGTTACCCCCGGGGATGTGGAATATGGCCTTGAATATTCCCCTTTTTATCCTCGGGTTGATTTTCCTGAGCCGTCGTTTTCTTCTTTACAGCCTCTTCGGCATGCTGGTCGTGGCCTTTACCATCGACTGGATCCCGTTTCAGATTCCAATCCACGATCACCTCCTGGCTGCCCTGGCCAGTGGTGCTTGCATCGGTGCCGGCGCCGGGATTTATCTTCATTCTCTCGGATCCGTGGGCGGGTCCGATATCATTGCCATCATTTTAAACAAAAAATGGAACATGCGGATCGGCCAGTTCTTTTTCTATTTCAACCTGGTGCTTTTCAGCCTGAGCCTCGCGTTTCTCGACCTTGACCTGATTCTCTACTCACTGCTGCTTACTTTCGTTATTTCCCAGGTTACGGACTACTTCTTAAGTGTCTTTAACCAGCGAAAGCTGGTCTTTATCATCTCGGAGATGTCTGATGCCATTGCCGCAGAGATAATCAAAAAGCTGCAGCGCGGGGCCACGTTCCTGCACGGCCAGGGCGCCTATTCGGGCAGGGACAAAAAACTGGTGATGACCGTGGTGAACAATTACCAGCTGAAACGACTGGAGGCGCTGGTCTTTGGCATGGATGACAAGGCCTTCTTCATTACCGAGAATACCTTCAGCGTTCTCGGATCCGGTTTTTCCCGCCGGAAAGTTTATTGACAAGCGAGGGTTGGTGTTTTCGCGCGATTGGTGTAAAGTTAGATATCATTATTTGATCGGGATCGCTGCGGCGATATTTCGATCATCCTGAATCGGAGTATTCAGACCCCCATGCAATATGCGATCATTGCCAATCCAAAATCCGGTGGATTGACCGCAGACCAGAAAATGATGCGGCTAAGTTCAGCGTCACGGATACTCAACGCCCCCGTTCACGGCCTGGATACCACTTCGGCCGGAGAACTGGCCGCCTGTGCCGTTGCGCTGAACAAACGGTGCGATGTACTGGTCGTTGCCGGGGGCGACGGCACTTTGTCGGATATTATCAATGCCGTCTACCCCGACCGGCTCTCTCTGGCCTACCTTCCCTTCGGCACGGGGAATGCGATCCGCCGGACGCTGGCGTACCGGGGCGGGATCGACGCTATTGCCCGGCGCATCCGCAACGGCCGGCCGCACCACTATGATCTCGTTTGGTGCGATAGAAAACGGCTGAGCTTCCTGGCGTCCGTCGGCATTGACGGCGCGACCGTCAAGTTGTGGACCCGATACCGGCAGCGGGGCTATTCTCCCCTGAAAGCCTATTTTATGGCGTCTACCCGGGCCTGGCTGGGGGCATACCGGCCGGGCCGCATCCACCTGGCGATTGACCAGACTCAAATCACCATCAACAAACTCCTCAGCCTGGTGGTCGTCCCGCAACCTTTTTTCGGCCTGGGAATGAAAGTCGCTCCCAACGCCGAATGGGGCGACGGCCGCCTCCATGTCTGCGGCATCCCTTCCGGGTGGAGGATTGCGGCCCTGGCCATCGCCACGTCGTTTACCATCGGCAACCGGGCCGGAATCCATCGCTCCGGCTGCAAGGCCGTTGTACAATCTGAAAAACCGCTTGTATTGCAGGTTGATGGTGATCCGGGATGGACGAGTGAGGTGTTTTCGTTTGAAGTGCTTCCGCAAGTTTTACAGATGCAGCACTGATCCGCCTCCCTGGTCCATCGACGACAGAAAAGCGTCTGTCAACGATGAAAGGCCTGGCTATTCAGGACGATGATAGCCACCGGGCACGCCCTTTTTCGAAAAAACGATCTGCCATAGCTGGTTGTCTCTGGCCCGGAAGCTGCCTGCACTGCAAAGCAGATAATAGGTCCACATCCGATAGAAACGTTCACCATAGTCGGATGAAAGCTGTGGCCATCCGCGGGTAAAATTATCGTACCAGGCCATCAGGGTCGTATCGTAATCGGGACCAAGACTGTGCCAGTCTTCGAGAACAAACAGCCCCTCGGCCGCCGTTGTGATCTGCCGGGCCGAAGGAAGCATTCCATTGGGAAAAACATATCGGGAGATCCATGGGTCGCATGTGGTGGTCGATCGATTCCCCCCGATGGTGTGCAGCAAAAACAGCCCACCGGGTTTAAGGCAACGGTCGGCCACCCGCATGAAGGTCCGGTAATTTTTACCCCCCACATGCTCAAACATGCCGATGGAAATAATCCGGTCAAAGGTCCCGTTCAAGTCCCGGTAATCTTTCAGCGCAATCGAAACAGGGAGCCCCCGGCAATACTCTCTGGCCCGTTTGACCTGCTCGACGGAAACGGTAATACCGGTCACATTTACCTGATACTTCTCAGCGGCATACCTGGCAAATCCACCCCAGCCGCAGCCGATATCGAGAACCGTCATTCCCGGCGCCAGCCCCACCTTGCGACAGATCAGGTCGAGCTTGGCATTCTGGGCGTCATCGAGGGTGTCAGCCTGACGCCAATACCCGCAGGAATAGTTCATTCCTTTGTCGAGCATGATGGCAAACAGATCATTTCCGAGATCGTAATGCCGCCGCCCCACTTCAAAGGCTCTCGATTTTCGTTGCAGGTTGGCGATTTTTGCCTTGACAATTTCGACAACCATCTGTTTTGAATAGCGAATTTTTTTATAGAGTTCGTACTTAAGCACTTTATAGAAAAATTGATCGAGGGCGTCGCAGGCCCACCACCCATCCATATAGCTTTCACCCAGGGCCAGAGATCCGCCAGCCAGGATCCGCGTGTAAAAGGCCGGGTGGTTTACCCGAATATCCCAGGGTCGATGACCGCCGATCCGGATGTCGGCCTGATTAAGAATTTTTTCAACCGCTTCTTTGCCGTTCTCAGGGTCCATGAATCCTCCCAGAATTGCAGGATATCCACGAGGGGTCACACATTTTTCGGCTGTCAATATAATGCATTCAACCGTACCATGCAACCCGTCGTTATCATAGTGTAAGATCGAATATTCGGACCGGTATCCCGGCGAGACATATGCGCCCCTGCGTAAATCTTTGCGCCACGAAATATTTATCGGAAAAGGTTTCCAAGGCGCACCGGATGCGCTATGATTTTTTCATCACTTTTCTCAGCGAAAGGACACCCCATGAACCTTGCCCGATTCCCCCGCCGACGATACACCCAATATCCGACACCTATTGAGAAAGCCTCCCGATTTTCAACCGCGCTGGGCGGGCCGGACATCTATTTCAAACGTGATGACCTGCTGGGACTGGCCGGCGGCGGCAACAAAACCCGCAAGCTGGAATTTCTCGTGGCCGAAGCCCTCGCCCAGGGGGCTGATACGTTGATTACCTGCGGCGCGGTCCAGTCGAACCACTGCCGGCTGACATTGGCCGCCGCCGTCAAGGAAGGGTTAAAATGCCGCCTGGTGCTGGAAGAACGCGTGCCGGGCAGTTATCGCCCGGAGGCCTCAGGGAATAACTTTCTGTTCCGGCTCCTGGGCGTCGAAAAGATCACGGTCGTTCCCGGCGGCACGGATATGGAAAACGCCATGGCATCGGCTGCTGACGAACTGGCCACTGAGGGTCGTAGGGCCTACATCATCCCCGGCGGCGGTTCCAATCCGGTCGGGGCCACCGGGTACGTGGCCTGTGCCGAAGAGGTTCTCTCTCAATTATTTGAAAAGGGCCTGGGTATTGACCGGGTGATCTGCGCCAGTGGCAGTACGGGCACCCATGCCGGCCTGCTTACCGGTTTTTACGGCAACAACAGCCAGATCAAAGTCGTCGGAATCAATGTGAGCCGGACCAAAGAAGAACAGGAACCGCTGGTATATGATCTTGCCCGGCGCACGGCCGTCCACGTCGGCGTCAAATCAACAATCCCGGAAGAAGCGGTGGTATGCTTCGGCGACTACGTCGGCCCCGGCTACTCCCTGCCCACACCGGCGATGGTCGAGGCCGTCCGCCTGGTAGCGCAAACCGAAGGCATCCTTCTCGATCCGGTCTACACGGGCAAAGCCATGGCCGGTCTGATCGATCTGGTCCGAAAAGGATATTTTAAGAAAGAGGAGAAAATCCTTTTCGTTCACACGGGTGGATCACCGGCCCTGTATGCGTATCAGGATATACTGACCGGCGATGAATCCCGATAAAATCCGGGGGGATGCAGATGACGCGGCCAGGTGCTCACCCATGCCAGGATCAGATTCGACGCCCTTTTTCCGGTCTACCCGGCTGTCCGGCCGCTGTCGCGCGTTCCATGCGTGATTGACTTGTCATTAAAAGGCGTTAACTTTGATAGAGATACCGCCCTTCATTCCAGCCGATCTGAGATTTTCTTTTCTGACACCGTAATCCCGGATTGACTTTCACGACCCAGTAACAGCCATCCGGCAACCGGATCAAACCAGGAGAGACGGATATGAAACAGATGGGAAAGATGCTGCTCACCCGGCCGTCGTTCAAAGAAATCGTCATGGGAAACACCGCCGTGGTCCGGGCCATGGTGGAAGCCGGGACAAAAGTGGTGACGGCTTATCCCGGCTCTCCCACACCTGAAATCGCCACGGCGATCCTGTCGATTCCGAAACCGGAAAGGCCCTTTTATTTCGAATTTTCGGTAAACGAAAAAGTGGCCACCGAAGTGGCCTATGGGGCGGCGGTAAACGGCCACCTCTCCACCGTTTTTTTCAAAAGCGTGGGCCTGAACGTGGCGGCGGATACGTTTGTGCAACTCAGCCTGGTCAACATTATCGGCGGGATGGTGATTGTGCTGGGAGATGATCCGGGCGCCAACTCCTCGCAAAACGAGCAGGACAACCGGCACTTTGCCCACATGACGTATACGCCGGTGTTCGAGCCGGCCAACCCGACGGAAGTGTATCATTATTATAAAGCGGCGGCAGAACTCTCACAGCAGCAGCATATGCCCGTTATCCTGCGGCTGACCACCCATGTCTGTCATGCCAAGGAGAACGTGACGTTTCAAACCTGGAGACGGGAAGATTACGATGCCGCCCCGCGGTTTGACCCGGCAAACGGCCCTTATATCCCCCTGACGGCGGATACTTCTCCCATGAAACGACAGGCCCTGCGAAACTTGGAAGCGGCGGAAACGGTGGCCAGCCAGACCGGATTGAACCGGTGGATCGATAATGGAAATAAGAAACGGGGGATCATCACGGCGGGGTTGCCGTTTCTGTCGCTCATGGATGTTCTTCAAACCGCCACAGCGGACAAGCCGGATATTTTGAAGCTCGGGGTCGTTTATCCCGTGGCCGGAGACTTGATTGAAAAATTTCTCATCGCCCACCGGGAGGTGAAAATCCTCGAAGAACTCGACAATGAACTGGAAAAAGAGATCAAAATGATCGCTTTTGATAAAAATATCCCGGTTCGGATCATCGGAAAAATGGATAGCGACGATTGGATGGGGGAATATACGCCGGACAAGGTACACGATGTGTTGCGCAAAGCCTGGCCGGATATGCTTGCTCCCAGAACCGGGCCCGGTCCGATTGACGTGCCGGTGCCGGACCGGCCGGCCCAGCTCTGCCCCGGCTGCGGGCATCGCAGCGCCTTTCACGCCATCAAACAGGCATTGGCGGATACCGACATCTCGGTGGCCGATATCGGTTGCCACACCCTTGGTTACCTGCCCCCCTATGCGCTGGGCCAGCTCCTCATGTGCATGGGGGCGTCCACGGGCATCGGTTCGGGATTATCGCTATTTAACAACACCCGAAAAGTGGTTGTCTTTATGGGTGATTCCACCTTTTTTCATGCCGGCCTGCCGGGAATTGTCAACGCCGTCTTCAATCAGCACCCCATCACCATGATCTTGATGGAAAACGGCACCACCGCCATGACCGGTCACCAGGACCATGCCGCTTCGGGAAAAAATGCCAACCAGACCACCGCGCCCATACCGGTTCGAAAGGTGCTGGAGGGGTTGGGCGTGCAGCATATTTACGAAGTCGACACCTACCGCCAGGCAAAACTGACGGCCCGGGTCAAACAGGCCGTTTCCGATACCGCCTTCAGCGTCGTGATTGCCAGGCACCCCTGCATGCTCAAATTCGATCGGGAGCAACGACGCGACCTCTCTTTTCAACGACGGCAGGTGGCTATCGACCCGGAAAAATGCCGACAAATCCACGATTGTGTGAAGGTGTTTGGTTGCCCCAGCTTCATCCTGAATGACGATGGACAGGTGAAAGTCAATCCCGACCTCTGCATTGGCGATGGATCGTGTCTGCAGACCTGTCCGGCATCCGCTATTAACGCACCCAAACCGGTATCGGAGGGATAAAAAGATATGGTACTCAGTCAGTTCAACATCTACCTGGCCGGTGTGGGCGGACAGGGCATCGGCCTGATCAGCGAGATTATCCTGCGGGCTGCAGATCATGCCGGACATCCGGTTAAAGGGGTGGATACCCATGGATTGGCCCAGCGGGGCGGGATTGTTGTCTCGCAAATCCGTATCGGCCAGGACGTTCACTCCCCGCTGATTCCCGCGGGCCGGGCTGATCTGGTGGTGGCGCTGGAAAGACACGAAGCCCTGCGGGCGATCGTCGGGGCCTTAAAAACCGGTGGCACTCTGGTTTACTACAATACGGTCTGGCAGCCGCTGCCGGTGCGCCTCGGCAGCGAGAAACAGGTCAGCAAAGAGACGGTCAGCGATGCCTGCAACCGCCGCCAGATAAAAGAATACCCGGTACTCAAACCGGACCTGACTGATCCGCACATGCAAAATATTGCCGTCCTGGCAGTGATTGATCAAGAATCGCTCATCCCCGGTATCAAAACCGGACATTTCATAACCGCCATGGAAGATCTCATGGCCGGAGACATGCTGGCCGGAAACCGGCGGCTGTTTCAAGACCGTAAAGGTCTGACAGCCGGGCCCTGAACGGATACCCCCGGCGCAAAAAAAACAGACACCTTTTTCTTAATACCTCTACGGCCACCCGGCTGCTTCTTAAACCAATCAGCCCCGGCAGACCTGAAAATAATGTACCCGCCGGCCTTGACATGTACTTAGGTACAGGGCTTATCTTGCTACAGGAGGGTAAAAATGGAGAAAATGAAGATTGGTCAATTGGCCAAAGAAGCGAATGTAAACCTGGAAACGATCCGCTATTATGAACGCCGGGGCCTGGTCCCCGCACCTCCCAGAAACACAAGCGGTCACCGAATCTATGCCCGGGACGCATTGAAAAGGGTTGAATTTATCAAGCGCTCCCAGGCGCTTGGGTTTTCACTGAAAGAAATTGCCGACCTGTTGTCGTTGCGGGTGGAGCCGGGGACGACCTGCGGTGATATCAAGGCCCGCGTCGAGGCCAAGATTATCGATATTGAACAAAGAATTACCGATCTTGAAAAAATGAAAGCGGCGCTTTTGCGGATGTCGGGCAAATGCGTAGACCAGGGTCCCGTAGGCCAGTGCCCGATCCTGGAAGCGCTTTACAGATAAAAACACCGCGTGCGCCAGCCGGTGTGCACCGAATGAAACACGTAAAAATAGTTTCCACCTCGTTTTTCCCAACCGGCTGGCTTATTTTGGCCTTCGGCAGCCGGGGTAAAAACGCCGGACAGTTTGAAGGCCCGACCGACGTGGCTGTTGATGCCGACGGTAACATCTACGTCATCGATCTCGGCAACAACCGGATTGAAAAATTTACACCTCTCAGATAAATATGCGCAGGCGGCCTTTGTACCGATGACACGATATTTTTTATAAGCACCTGCAACAGGAGGGTAAAAAACCAAGATGAACACCGCAACATTTAAAGTAGAAGGCATGCATTGTAACGGATGCGCCCAGATCGTCCGGTCCCTGCTGGAGAAAAAAACCGGCGTGCGTGCGGCCCATGTATCGTTTACAGACGGCGCGACGCGGATTCTCCATGATCCGGAAAGCATCACCGAAGACCAGCTGGCGGAAGCCATCGAAAAAGCCGGCTACCATGTCGTGGAAAAGGCCTGATGCCTCGAGGCGCCGTCAACCTGTCAGCCACGGCAGCCCGCGCGCCGCTGTTATGGAGCGAGGAACCGTCAAGCCGGCCGGGCCGGGGGCGGGGCCGGGGCCGGGGCGGGGGGGGGCGCGGGGCGCGGGGGCCCGGCCCCC
>QNYZ01000059.1 GCA_003973265.1 Deltaproteobacteria bacterium
ACGAATCTTCATCGCGCTTCTGCTCATCCTTTTTTCAATCCCGCAAAGCGGGCAGGCGGCAAACACCAGGCGGATTGCCCTGGTCATTGGAAACGGCTCCTACAGGGCAAAACCGCTGGCCAACCCCGTCCATGATGCCGATGACATGGCGGCGGCACTGGGCCGGCTCGGTTTCAAGACAACCCGGCTGGTAGATGTCGACCGGCGCCGGATGCTCGAAGCCATTCATTCCTTTGGCGACCGGCTGCGGAAAGCGGGCGGGGTCGGCCTTTTTTACTATGCCGGACACGCCGTTCAGGTCAACGGGCGGAACTATCTTTTGCCCATCGGGCTTGACATCCGCTCGTCCTCCGACGTTGAATTTGAAGCGGTGGACCTGTCCCGGATACTCGGAAAAATGAACGATGCCGGCACCGATGTGAACATCCTGATCCTCGATGCATGCCGGGACAACCCGTTTTCAGCAGAACTGCGTAGTATCCGCGGCGGCCTGGCCCAGGTAAGCGCCCCCAGGGGGACATTTATCGCTTTTGCCACGGCCCCGGGTATGACGGCGGCCGACGGCAGCGGCCGGAACGGGGTGTTCACCGGCGCGATTTTAAAACACATCCGGACGCCCGGCCTGACCATTGAACAGGCCATGAACAAGGTTCGTCTTGATACGGCCATCGCCACCGATAAAAAACAGATCCCCTGGACTTCGTCGTCCATGATGGGCAGTTTTTTCTTCCTTCCCGCGACTGAACCGGTCCACACCATCCCTTCTCAACCGGAACCGCCGTCTCATCCGGCGGATGGCAAGCCGGAAGTGATCGCTGCGACGACAAAACCAGACAAGCCGAAACGAAGCTCCGGAAAAGCGATTGCCCGGAAAGATTCATATATCCGGTATAGTAACGGAACGGTTGTGGATACAGATATGGGCCTGGCCTGGACGCAAAAACCGGTCGGGATCATGAGCTGGCTGAAGGCGCAACGCCGGATCAGGCAAATCAACCAACAGGGGCTGATGGGATATCACAACTGGCGCCTGCCCAATAAAGGCGAATTGCTGCGCCTGGCCCGCTTTGCCAGGAAACACCGGGCTTTTTTTTCCGGTGACGACTGGTGGCACTGGTCCGCCACAAGGGGCGGGCCCCTGACGGCCTGGCGGGTAAAACTCGGTGCGGTGGGAGCGGCATTCGACGACTTTGATGAATCTGCTAAAAAAACGGACTTTGAAGAGCCATATGCCATCCGCCTGGTACGGAGCCTGCCGATAGAAAATGAATGACCGCTGCTTTTTCCGGACACTCCGGGGATATACACAAGCCGTCCCGTTGATCCGAACAACTACTTTTACCACGGACACTTCAAATTAAGGAGAATTAAAATGAAAAAGCTGGCCCTGCTGATTGCAATTGTTTCAATGACCCTGGCCGCCTGTGCACCGGTTCAACGCACCACTTCAACGGTTCCCACGCTTTTTGTCAAATGGGAAATGTTTCCCGACCCCCGGAAAGAGATCGTCAACCCGGGCGAAGAAATTATTTTTAAGCTATCGCCTCGATCGACCACGACCACCATCCGGAACATTTCGGTAGACTTCGGAGACGGGACGCAAAATCCCTTTACGCTGACCTATTCTGGCCAGAACAAGCGGAGCAGCTATTCATGCATGCCGATCCTGGCGTCCCATGTCTATAAAGAAGATAACCTGTATCGGCCCGTTGTAAAATACGATTACGGTACCTGCCCGAGCAGTATCGATTCTAAGGAAACAACCTTTTTTATTCCACCACGCGTTCCCACCGATGACGAATTAAAAGAGATGGCCTTTCAGGACGCCATGAACCAATTGGCGGAGGGTATCAACAACGTGCTGAGGAACCGGTCTCCGAACAAAGTAAAAATCGCCCTTACCAGTTTTAAAAACGCCAATTTCCAATATGCCAAAAGCGCGGATGACCGAAAAGATATCTTCATCATTAAAAAAATCACCACGGCCCTGGTAAACAAGGGGTATAGCGTGCTGGAAAAAAATCCCCAGGCGCTGATTCGACTGGCGCATGAGGCGGTTGTCAAAAGAGATGCGGCCGGAAAACCATCCGACGAATATCAGGATTCACTGGAATATGGCCTGCGGACCGAATATCGTAACCCCAAACAACCTTTTTACTATGGCGCTGAAATTGAAGGCGTAAAAAAGTCCGATCACGAGCGGATCGTCAAGGGCAGAGGCGCATCGGGCCAGATAGCGGAGGGAAGAATTTCCGGCGAACGTCGATCTGAGAATTCCTCAGGATTCTCGAGACTGGTATCGAAAATCAAAGGCACTTCATCGCGAAAAGGCGCGTATGAAAGCAGCATTTCACGACAGGATCGATCCATTTATTTTGCTAAATTTTCCACGGCGGATTATGTAATCACGATTGATCGCGATTCAGATCTCAAAGAAGACATCTACCTGAATAAAAGCGATCCCATCTATTATAATATTAAATATCAGACAAAAATGATTGAACGCACCGCCGGCCTGAAATTTAACGCCCGGATATTAAGCCGCAATGGAAAAATCGTCTGGGTCAAAGATATCCGGGGTGAGGCCAAAGATCGGGTAGTTCAGGATTTTGTGAAAAATTCCACTGGGAGAAGAACGGGTGTCGGCTTCTGGAATTCTTTGTTAAACTCCATTGGAAAACAATAATGCCGTGCTGACCATTATCATCCGGCGGGGGTACCCGTCTGCCGGACAAAGGATTCGGGCAGGCCTAACCGGTCTGCCCCCTTTCCGGTCCCGGCCGAAATCAGGATAATGGTTGACAGTTTCCCGTCATCGTTTCATGCTGGGAGAAATCAGAAAAGGTTAACAGATAACTGAAACGCCGATTTAAAATTGCAAAACCCACCCAAAAAAATCCGGCTCAAGCATCGCCTGGAATTTTTATTCATCCGGTTTTTTCAGCGGCTGCTGTGTGCCCTGCCACTGCCGGTGGTTGAAAAGCTGGGTCCGCTGCTCGGGTCACTGATCTGGATTGTTTTTCCCTATCGGCTCAAAGTGGTCTATACGAATCTGACCTTAGCCTTTCCGGAAAAGACCCGCGCCGAAAGGATGGCACTGGCCCATCGGATTTACCGGTATTACGGCTATGTTTTCCTGACTTATCTCGTCATGCACCGGCCGGCCATGCGGCGACGGATCGAAAAAATGTCCGCTACCGGAACAACCTGTATTGACGAGGCCCTGGTCGGCGGAAAAGGGGCCGTTCTGGCGTGGATCCATTACGGCCCCTGGGAAGCATGCGGCGCCTGGCTGAATATGAACGGCTACCTGACCAGCGCCATTTACCGCCCCCAGAAAAACCCGCTGACCGACCGCCTTTTCATCGATTACCGGCATCAGTTTGGGCCGAACTTCCGACATATCGAAAAGCGCAGCATCGGCCGGTTTATCAAAGAACTCAGGGAAAACCGGGTGCTGATGGTCGCCGTTGACCAGAAAGGAGGTAAAAGGGGCACGCCGGTCCGTTTTTTCAATCAAACCACGAGCATCGCCAAGGGGGCCGCATTTCTGCATCTTCGCACCGGCGCACCGGTATTATGTGGCGTCCCGACGGTAAACGCCGGAAAGATGTCGATTGAGATGAGCCGCCTTTCCCTGCCCCGGCTCACCGAAGTGACCCAGGAAAACGTCCAGACGATCACTGCCGCCATCTTGTCGCATTACGAAACTGTTATCTTCCAAAACCCCGAACCGTGGTTCTGGTTTCACCGGTTGTGGCCCAAAGCCTATCCCAAAAAAATGGGCCGTTCTTTCATGGAAACAGTCAAATCCCTGCGCCATGTATAGAGCGCATCACCAAATTACAAAAGGAAGCCGTCCTATGCGTACGGAGTCGGCCTTGCGAAAGGAAATCGTCTCCACCTGTCTTCAGATGGAACAGATGGGGATTAACCAGGGATCCTCGGGAAATGTCAGTATTCGATGGAAAGACGGCATGCTGATTACCCCGTCGGGACTGCCCTATGAGGCGACATCGCCCGAAGATATCATCTTCGTTGAATTTTCGGACAACAGCGCTCAAGGCCTCCAAAAGCCTTCCAGCGAATGGCTGTTTCACCGCGATATCCTCGCCAGCCGTACCGACATCGATGCGGTGATCCATACCCATTCGGTTTATGCCACGGCCATGGCGATCCAGAGGATGGACATCCCCGCCCATCACTACATGGTTGCCGCCGCCGGTGGAAACAAGATTCAATGTGCCCGATACGCCACTTTCGGCACCCGGGCGCTATCCGACAACGCTCTGTCTGCCCTGGGCGGCCGCCTGGCCTGCCTGCTGGCCAATCACGGGGTGATCGCGCTGGGACCGGATCTGCCCAGGGCCTTATGGCTGGCCAATGAAATCGAAACCCTGGCCAAACAATTCTTTATTGCCAGCCAGTACGGTCAGCCGATTGTTCTGCCCGACGAGGAGATGGCGCGTGTCATTGAGCGGTTTAAATCGTATGGCCCCAAGAAAACCGATTAGGGAATATCGGCGGCTGATAAATATCCGGAACCGGATTGAGGGCCTGGTCAGCGGATGATCACCTCGACCCGGCGGTTGACAGGCTCCAGCACGTCATCCGGTGTCGGTATGAACAGATCCTTTTCCCCATGCGAAGAAATGTCGACCCGGTTGGCCGGCAGGCCTGCTTCGATCAGCTGTTCCGCGACGCCCCCTGCCCGCGCCAGACCAAGTTTAAAATTATGCGCATCCGTACCGGTGGTATCGGCATGGCCGACGACAAAGACATCACACGGCGGACAATCGCGGGCCGCTCGGACGATTCCGTCGATGATCCGGGCCAGGCCCTTCCGGGTGCCGTCGGTGAATTCCGGGACATCGTGTTTGAAATAGAAAACAAACCGCACCGATGATTTGGGACGACTGCCAAGTGCATCTTTAAAAATTGTTTCTATCTCATCCCCCGCCATGGTATTGCGAAGCCGGGGCGGGGTTTGCCCGCTTTTGACTTCGACGACCGCCCCCGGCGACGAAACCGCCTGTTCGCCGGTATCGTTTTTTACCACGATCCGACCTGTCTTTCCGCCCGCATCAGGAATAAGAACGAACATCGTTTTCACGGGAGGGGCCGCACAGGCCAGTACGGCCAGCAGCCCCAGGGCAGACAGATAAAACCTGAACGATATCATCGGGTGGCGGCCTCCCTTCTAAAATCATTATCGATGATCAGCCGGATACCTGATCGTTGTGCGCGATGACGTGAATATCGCTTCCCAGCCCATCGGAAAAATGGGCGGCGACCTTTTTAAATTCATCCTGACAGTTTAAAAACGCATGGACAACATCCGGATCCAGATCCTTTCCACCCCGTTCCGTTAAATACGCGGCCGCATCTTCATGGCACATGGCGTCCTTATAAACCCGCCGGCTGATTAAGGCGTCGTATATATCGGCAATGGCCATGATCCGGCCGAATAAGGGGATCGCTTTCCCGGACAACCCCTGAGGATACCCGGATCCATCCCATTTTTCATGATGCGTATAGGCAATCGTCCGCGCAATTGAAAAAAAGGAATTTTCCCCCAATTTAGCTTCGGCCTCATCAAAAATCAATTTGCCGTATACCGTATGCTGTTTCATCACTTCGAACTCTTCCGGCTTTAACTTGCCCGGATTTTTTAAAACCGAATCCGGGACACCGACTTTTCCGACATCATGAAGGGGGGACGAATAAAAGAGCAGTTCGATGGTCTCATCGTCCAGTATTGATCGATACTTTTTATTCTTTTGCAGAAACCTGGCCAGATATTTAACATAATGCTGGGTCCGCTTGACGTGTCCGCCGGTTTCCGTGTGCCGTGTTTCAATCACCATGGCAATGGTTTCCAGGGTGACGGCCTGAACCTTCGCCATTTCCTGCGCCCGTTTCTTTCCCTTGCGTTCTTCCCGCCAGAATTTAAGGGCCGATAAAAAAGAAAAATTCACGGCGAATATTGCCAGCGGAATCACCGGCGAAACAAAAACACCCTGATGGCTGAAAAGCCACCTGGCGCCGACCCACAACCCCGCAAGACTGATGATAAATACCAGTATATTCCAGGCGGCCCGGCCATAGGCCAGTAATATCGCGGAAAGAATCCCGATCAGCACCCCGAGGATCAGCTCAAGTCCGCGCATCCACTGGGGCCGCCGGAGAAAATCCCCCTGAACGATATTATCCACGATGGCGGCGTGGGTTTCAACACCGGGGAAATGCGGATCATAAGGTGTGGCATAAATATCCTTTAATCCCGCGGCCGAGGTACCGATAAATACGATGTGATCTTTAATTTCGTCTTTTTTCACCTGGCCGGCCAGAATCCGGGCGGCCGGGATATGGCGAAACGTCTGCTGCGGCCCCCGAAACCGGACCAGCAGGTTTCCCTGTTCGTCCAGCGGGATCACACGATTGCCAAGGGTAACCGATTCGATCCCGTCTTCATTCATACGAAGCAGCACCTGACCGGTACCGTCGGCCTTGAGCAGGGCCGAAAGCGCCAGGCTTGGATAAAATTTACCTTTGTAGGCCATCACTACCGGCACCCATCTCAGCACGCCATCCCGGTCCGGAGTGGCATTGGTAAACCCTGAGTGCGTTACCGCTTCGGCCAACACCGGAAGATTGCACACCGTACCGCGGGGAATAGGCCGGGCAGACGATTCACTGTCGGCAGGCGTTGACCGGATGACGAAAACCGGTGCGGGGTGAAGCCGGCAATCCGAAGACAGGGCCGTTTTTTTATCAAAGATAAACTTGTATCCAAGAACAAATGGCCCCCTGGAAAGACAATGGGCCAAAACAGTATCGTTGTCTCTGAGATCCCCGGAAATATTTGACAGGCTTAAGCGAACGCCAAGATCCTGCTCGACCTCTCGCTGCAGATGCCCCAGAGACGTTCGGTCCGGTTCAGGAAAAAACATGTCCAGCGCGATGCTGCGTGCACCGCTCTCTTTGATCCGGTCCAGCAGCCGGGCAATCCGGTAACGCGGCCAGGGCCACTGGCCGTATTGTTTGAGGCTTTCATCGTCAATATCGACAATCACCGGAAGTGAAGAAGGCGTTGAGTGGGGAATTGACCTGAGCAGTGTATCGTAAATCTGGTTATTCGCTGTATCGAGCAGGCCGGGCCGGAAAAAAAAATAGACGCTTAAAATGGCAACCAGTCCAAGCCCGCAAAATAAAACAGGGGCCGCTTGTGAATACAGGCCTCCCTTTTGCCGGGGATTCAGCGAGGTCAGCATGATCGTATCAATGGGGGATGGGGGTGGGGCAACGTTACCTCCAAAGGCTACCTTACCAGAACCTCCACACGCCGATTTTCCGGTTCAGCCACATTGTCCGGTGTTGGAACGAGCAAATCTTTTTCACCGTGAGAGGCGGCCTCAACCTGGTCGGCATCGATGCCCTGTTCCACAAGCATCCCTTTTACACTTTCAGCGCGTTGCAAACCAAGCTCCCGGTTCTTTTCCGCATCACCGGCCGTATCCGTATGCCCGACGATACGGACATCACAGGGATTTCGGTCCTGCACCGTTTCGACAATCCGGGGCAATAAGGCCCGGGATGTTTTGGTGAGCGACGTTGTGCCGGATTTAAAATGCAGGATAAACCGCGCCGACGGCCGTGGCACCGTGGCCATCGCCTGCTTAAACGTTTTTTGAATATCTTTTTCAGACATGGGGGCAGGCGGTGATGGTGCCGTTTCAGTGTCTTTTACCTTTACGGCCGTGCGGGCCGAGGTAATGACCTGCCGGCCGGCATCGTTTTGAACCGATATCTGGCCAACGGCCCCATCCGTATCCGGCATGAGCACAAAGAAATTTTTCGGTCCACTGCAGGCCGAGAGAAGCAGCAAGCCACCGGCAAGAACGAAAAGGCGGAACGATTTCATGGTCTTTTCCCTTGATTGAATACCCCGTGGTGATTGAATATCCTGCGGTAAAATTTTATTCCACCGGGCGGACAGGTCGTCCTATTCAGGTTCAACTCTGGCCAGAAAGGCCGTGCCGCGAATACCGATGGTGGCGACCGGCGTCTTAAATTTCACCGTTTCCGGTGATTTTTTACCGATGGCGCCGGAAACGTACGACGCCGTTCCCCGAATCATTTTACTGATAAAGCCGTATTTTTCCTGCGCCGGCTGATACACAAACCGGGTAATCGTTATCTGGCTGTCCGGCCCCAGGGAAATACGGGTATCATCTTTAAATACCACGCCCAGGGCACCGTCTTCGCCGGTGACCAGGATATCGTTTAAGTGGATTCGGGTACCATTCTCAGCCGGAATTTTCTGCTGCCCCCGTATTACCGTGGCGGTTCCCTGTACATTTCGCAGGCCACCGATAAACGCGTCCTCAGCCAACGCTGCCACGGGTAACACCAGGCCGACAATACAGATCAAAACGATGAATATCCGCATAACCGCCTCTTTTGATTAGTGATTTTCTATTAGTTGAAACCGCACCCCAGCGTAAGGATGCCAGTTCGTTGAATTCTTGTCAAGTTTGATATTGCCGTGCCGTTCAACGCCAGCCCGAAGATTTTAATTGAATTGACGATGAAGAAGGCGCCCTGTTCGTAAAAGACCTCCCGGCGAGGTGGCGGCGTGTTGACTTTATTGATTTCAGGATTCGGGACGAATGAGTGTTTGGATGGTTTTCCAGACAGCGTCCCGGCCCCGCCCTGTTTTGGCCGAAAAGAGAACCGGAGGCAATGGGCCGGAATCGATGGCCTGTACAATTTCCCGGTACCGACGCGATTGGGCGCTCGTTGACAGTTTATCGGCTTTAGTTAACACCAGCACCACGGGAAGCTGACACTGTTCGAGCCAGGCAATAAACGATCGTTCCCGTTCATCAGGCATCCGCCGGATATCCAGGATGAGAACCACCCCGCGCAGGCGGTTTCGCTCCGCCAGATACCGCTCAATCATGGGGCCCCATTTTTTACGGACAGCGGCCGGAACCCTGGCATAGCCGTACCCCGGCAGATCCACCAGCATGAATTGCTCATTAATCGAAAAAAAATTAATCAACTGGGTCCGACCGGGAGTACGGGATGTCTTGACCAGCCGTTTACGATTGACCAGGGTATTGATCAGCGATGACTTTCCCACGTTGGATCGACCGGCAAAGGCAATTTCCGGCAAATCGCCGGACGGGTACTGGGACGGCTTAACGGCGCTGGTAATAAATCTGGCGGACTGAATATTCACGGCGGGTTCTCACCCCTGATCCGTTAAACCACTTTATTGAGCGGGTACTCGATAATTCCTTCCGCTCCGGCCGTGATCAATTGCGGAATCAAATCCCGCATGACGTCCCGTTCCACCATGGATTCCACCGAAAACCATTCGGATTGATAAAGCGTTGCCACGGTAGGCGCATTCAGGCTGGGAAGCAGCGCAATCACCTGGTCCATTTTATCTTTGGGGACGTTCATCTTCAATCCCACCAGTTTTTCGCCCAGCAGCGCCCCCTTGAGCAGCAGGGCGATCTGTTCGATTTTATCTCTTTTTTCAGAAACTTTCCAGGCATCATGATTGGCGATAACCTGGGTGTTGGTCTGCATTAATTCGTGGATAATCCGCAACCCGTGGGCCTTGATGGTCGATTCGGTTTCGGTCACTTCCACAATCGCATCGGCCAGGCCGGAGACCACTTTGGCTTCGGTGGCACCCCAGGAAAATTCCACGTTCACCGCAACATCCTTTTCGGCAAAATAACGCCGGGTAAAATTGGTCATTTCTGTGGCAATGGTCTTCCCGTTCAGGTCGTCAAGCGTCCGGATCGGCGAATCGTAAGGAACGGCCAGTACCCACCGGGCGGCACGGGAGCTGCGCTTGGAATAGACCAGGTCGGCCACCACATGCACATCGCTCTCATTTTCGGCGATCCAGTCCTTGCCGGTCAGACCCACGTCCAGCGTGCCGTCCTGAACATAACGGGACATTTCCTGGGCCCGGCAGATGGCGCACGAGATCGATTCGTCATCAATTTCCGGAAAATAGCTGCGCCCGTTAACATCGATATTCCATCCGGATCGCTTAAACAGCGAAATGGTGGCATTTTGAAGGCTCCCCTTGGGGATACCCAGTTTCAGCTTCGTTGTCATTATTGATACACCTCCCTGGGATTAAAAGCCGGTGACCCGTCGATTCGCAATGAATCGCCATCCAGAACCCGGTAAAAACAGGAGCGATACCCGGTGTGACAAGCCCCGCCGCCCAACTGCTCGACTTTGAGCAGGACCGTATCGTTATCACAATCTATCCGGATTTCCCGGACGATCTGATAATGCCCCGAAGTTTCGCCCTTGGTCCATAATTTTTGTGTCGTGCGGCTGAAGTACGTCGCCTTTCCTGTTTCCAGGGTTTTTTCCCAGGCGGCCTGATCCATAAACCCGAGCATCAGTACTTCGTGGGTCACCGCGTCCTGTGCAATCGCGGGCACCAGCCCCTCCATTTTTTTAAAAACCAGATCGACCATAATAATATCGGCCCCTTCAATGTTTTTTATAAACTTGTATTTTTAGCCGCCACACACCGGTTTGTCAATTTATTTGTATGGTTCCGTGGTGAATAGACCTTGACGTAAGCGTTTGATCGATTAGAATATACTGTTTGCAGCCATATTTATATGAACGGATGCCATTTATGACGGATTCAGAGGATAGAAAGTGGACCATGACAGAACAAAAGGGCCGGAGACAACCGGACCGGACCCGGGCCCGAATTATCGAAAAACGGGGCCGCCGGCCTAAAAGACATATTCTGCTCCGATTGCTCAAGTGGTCAATGATATTGGTATTGGTGGCCATGATACTGGCGGCTGCCGCAGGTATTACGGGATATTACTACCTGAGTGAGGATCTTCCCAGGATTGCTTCACTGGCCGATTATCGCCCGCCGATCATTACGACCATGTATTCCGACGACGGGCGCAAGATTGGTGAATTCTTTAAAGAACGCCGTATTCTCGTCCCCCTGGCCGAAATGCCCGATTTGCTGAAAAAGGCCTTTGTCGCCGCCGAGGACTCCCGCTTTTATCAACATGGGGGAATCGATTTTTACAGCATCTTGCGCGCTTTTATTAAAAATCTGAAAGCAGGGACGATTGTACAGGGCGGCAGCACCATCACCCAGCAGGTGACCAAATCGTTTTTTCTGACCCCGGAACGAAACTACACCCGCAAGCTCAAGGAAGCCATTCTGGCATACCGCATTGAAAAGTTTCTGACCAAGGATGAAATCCTGTTCTTATATTTAAACCAGATCTACCTGGGCCATGGCGCCTACGGCGTGGGGGCTGCCGCGGACAATTATTTTAACAAGACGGTTCAGGAACTGACCCTGGGCGAATGTGCCATTTTGGCCGGCCTGCCCCAGGCGCCCAGCCGCTACTCACCGTTTCATGCCCCGGAAAAAGCCAATCAGCGCAGGATCTATGTGATCAACCGCATGCTGGCCGAGGGATATATCACCAACATGCAGGCCGCCGAAGCCATTGCGCAACCGATTAACATCCCCCCCCGCCGCAACCTTTATCTGGATAAAGTTCCCTTTTATGCCGAGCATGTCCGGCGATACGTGGAAAAACACCACGGGACAGACGCTCTTTACCGAGACGGATTGCAGATTTTTACCTCTGTCAATATCGAGATGCAGAAAATTGCCCGCGAGGAGGTTGAAAAAGGCCTGCGCGAACTGGACAAAAGAAGGGGGTATCGGGGACCGATATCCCATCTGGCAAAAGACGAGATCGAAACGTTTATCCAGGCCGAAACCGCCAAAATTGAAGCCGCCGGCGAATGCGTGCCCGGCACACAGGTCCGCGGTGTCGTGGTTGCCGTCAGCGATAAAAAAAAGCGGGCGACGGTCCGCATGGGAAAAAACCAGGGTGTTATCTATCTAAAAACGATGGCATGGGCACGCAAGCCGGATATTTCGGTCTCCTTTTCAAAAGCGAAGCTCAAACGGATCAGCCGGGCATTGAAGGTTGGAGACGTCATCGATGTTAAGATCCAAAAGAAATTAAAGGGTGCCAATCGGTGGGAAGTGACGCTGGAACAGGAGCCGAAGGCCCAGGCGGCATTGATCTGCATGGAGGCGGAAACCGGTCAGGTCAAGGCCATGATCGGGGGGCGAAATTTCAAAGACACCCAGTTCAACCGGGCGATCCAGTCAAGACGCCAGCCAGGATCCGCCTTTAAGCCGATTATTTATGCCGCCGCCCTGGACAAGGGATATACGCCGGCCACCGCATTGATTGATTCGCCGGTTGTTTTCCGGGAAAAGAGCATGGATTTCACCTGGAAGCCGAGAAACTATGAAAACAGATTCCACGGCCAGACCCTGCTGCGCGAGGCGCTGGCCAAATCCATGAACGTCATTACCGTTAAAATTTTAAAAGATATCGGTGTCGACTATGTTATTGACTATGCCCGCAGGCTCGGCATTACCTCCAACCTGAACCGGGATCTTTCCATTGCCCTGGGATCTTCCGGCGTTTCCCTCCTTGAACTGACCGGCGCTTATGCCATCTTTGCCAACCAGGGATACCAGGTACCCCCGGTATTTCTCACCAAAATTGTGGACCGCGACGGCCATGTCCTGGAAGAGACCACCCTGACACGAAAGCGAGTAATATCCGAAGAGACGGCTTTTATTATGACAAGTCTTCTGGAAGGCGTGATCAAAAATGGTACCGGATGGCGGGTCAAGGCATTGAAACGCCCGGCGGCCGGAAAAACGGGAACAACCAACGATCTGTACGACGCATGGTTTATGGGATATACCCCCCGCTATGTCACCGGCACCTGGGTCGGTTTTGATAATGAAGCGTCCCTGGGCCGGGGAGAAACCGGCTCCCGAACCGCCAGCCCGATCTGGCTTGGATTTATGAAACGGGTATTAGAAGGAAAGCCCATCCGGGTTTTTCAGGTACCCGATGGGATCATGTTCGCTAAAATCGACGCCAAAACCGGTTTGCTGGCAATCCCCGAGTCCGAAAACACTATTTTTGAATGTTTCAAGGAGGGGACGGCACCAACGGAATATACCAAAAAGCCGGGCGCCATCAATGGGACCAGCGATTTTTTTAAACTCGATATGTAGCCCGCCTCAGGATTTTCGAATTTTCACGCACATCACCCTTCGCCGGGAAGCTTGTGTGGGCATCTTTCCCTGCCCGGATCAGGGTATCGGCCTGGCCGCAACAGATCCGATAGATGTCGATTGCATATAGAACCGATCCGTTAAAACATGGCGCCGTAGATCAACCGCGGAAACCAGAGCGAAATTTCAGGCACATAGGTAATGACCAGCAGGCCGAAAAGCATGATGATCATAAACGGTGCCGCGCCCCTGAAGACATCCCACAGAGAAAGGCCGGATATTCCGGATGCCACGAAGAGATTAAGCCCCACCGGTGGTGTAATCATCCCGATTTCCATGTTGACCGTCATGATAATCCCAAAATGGATGGGATCGATCCCAAGCTTCATGACAATGGGCAGAAACAGGGGGGCCAGGATTAAAATGGCGGAACTCGGCTCCATAAAATCACCAACAAAATAGAGCAGGATATTCACAAACAACAAAAATACCCACGGGGTGACCGCATGTTCAATAATAAAGTCGGCAATGGCGCCCGGGATTCCCTCAGATGTCAGGATAAAGGCAAACAGCATGGCCGTGGTGATGATAAACAACACCATGGACATGGTTACGGCGGACTTGACGAAAACCCTGGGAATATCCCTGAATTTTAAATCTTTATAGATAAAAAGGCCGACAAAGAGAGAATAGGCCACCGATACGGCCGCTGCCTCCGTCGGTGTAAATATTCCACCGTAAATACCGCCGAGCACCAGGATCGGCATAAAAATTCCCCAGCTGGCATCTTTAAGTGCAGCGATCCGTTCCTTCCAGGGAACCGGCTCGGTACCACCGAACCCCTTATACCTGGCAACCACGACAGCCGTCAGAATAAACATGCTCCCCATGAATATCCCCGGACCAACGCCCGCCATAAAGAGCTTTCCAACAGAATGCTCGGTGGCAACGCCATAGACGATCATGGGGATGCTCGGTGGAATCAGAATCCCCAAAGACCCCGCAGACCCCAGGAGACCGACACTGTACTTTTCACCATAGCCGGAAGCAATCATGGCGGGAATCATGATCGACCCGATGGCCACCACCGTGGAGGGACTGGAACCGGAGATGGCGGCAAAAAACATACAGGAAACGATCGATGCCACGGCAAGGCCGCCCGGCATATGACCGACAAAGGCGTTGCAGGCATTGATCAGCCGTTTGGAGACACCGCCGTAGGTCATGATGCCGGATGCCAGCACAAAAAAGGGAATGGCCATTAACGGGAAATGATCAAGGCCATTGTACATTCGCTGGGCAACCGCCATCAGGGGCAGCGTATCAAAATACCAGAAAGTGGCAATGACCGACAGCCCCAGGCATATAGCCAGGGGGATACCTATGAGCAGGAAAATGAAAAATATAAAAAAAAGGGTGAGTCCGACCTCCATTTATGATTCTCCTTTTTTCTTCATTTCCGCCATAATCTTTTTTTCTTCCTCGGAAAGCTCGGCCATTTTATCATGCTCAAAGGTTTTTCCCTGAATGACATAAATCAGCCTCTCAATAAACCGCATGGTGATCAGAGCACCGCAGACGGGGACAGACAGATAGGCCCACTTCATGGGAATCCTCAGGTCCCTTGAGAGCAGGTGACTTTTACTGATAAAGTGCGTAAAATGATAGCCCTGATAGGTGATTACAACTCCAAACACCAGGCAGCAGATAATCGATAAATAAACAGATAATTTCTTAAGCGCCGGGGGGAATTTATTGATCAGCAGATCCACACCGATATGAACGTTTTCCTTGATCCCCAGGCTGACGCCGATGAACGTGCACCATATCAGGGCCATAATGGTGATTTCGTAGGAGCCGCTCCACCCGGTGTTAAAAACCGACCGTAAAACCACTTCCTGAAAAGAGAGGTATGAGGCGACCGATATCAGGATAACGATCAGAATCTCCTCCAGTTTGTCCCATACTTGGATAGCTCTTTGCACCATGATGTGATACCCGTTCTGTTTTCCGCTCCCGGAAACGGCTTGTTTCCGGGAGCCATTTATTGAAAGCCGGCTACATCTTTTTAATCTTTTCGATCCAGGCCGCCGGCACCACATCATTAAACTGATTGTGTACCGGTGTAACCGCATCCTGAAGCGCTTTAACCTGGGCGGGGGTCAAATCAAATATTTGAAGCTTCCCGCTTTTTTTGGCATAATCCCGGATCAGGGCGGACTGTTCCTTATCCAGCGCAACCGCTTTTTTTCTGACCTCTTCCGTCACTTCCTTTAAAATTTTTGACAAAGAAGCCTGGATATCCTGAGGAAGTTTATCCCAGAATTTCTGGTTGATAATGACCGCATATCCCAGATACCCATGGTTTGAGAAGGTTAGATACTTCTGAACTTCATAAAATTTCTTGGTATAGATATTGGAAGCGGTATTTTCCTGACCATCAACCACGCCCTGCTCGAGTGCATTGTATACCTCTGAAAAGGGCAATTTAAGACCCACGGCGCCGAGGGCTTTCATCTGAGCCTCAAGAATATCGGAACTCATGATTCTGAATTTGACCCCTTTAAAATCGGCAGGCTTGATCAACGGACGCGTATTACAGGAAAACTGTTTAAATGCATTGTCCCAGAATGTCAGCAGCTTGATACCCAGCCCCCGTTTTTCAAACATGGCCCTGAGTTCATCGCCAATCTCTCCATCCACTGTTTTGTGAACCGCTTCGATGTTTTTAAAGAGAAACGGCATGTCAAACAACTGAAGCCCCGGAACGGAACCGACGAATTTGGCCGATGAGGGCGCTGCCATTTCGATAAACCCGGCGGCAAGTGCTTCGATCGCCTGATTATCCCCGTAAAGCTGCGCGCTCGGAAATACCTTTACCTCAACTTTCCCTTTCAGTTCTTCGTTGACTCTTCGGGCAAACTCCTTTGCTCCCCAGCCTTTCGGCGTGTTTTCCGAAACAACATGGGAGAATCTGATCTTAAAGGGTTTTTTCTTTGCCCATACCGCCGGCACGGAAAGGGCCAGGCAGCATACGGTAATCGCCAGTAAATAAACCAGTTTTTTCATTTTCTCTCTCCTTTTTGGGATTCAAAATGATATTGAGACGGCGTATAATTTTGTACTAACAATTTTTACGCCGGTCAATTGGACTATTTCTGATTTATCTGTCAGATTTTTTCTTACAACGACAAACCATATGGATGGAATCAGGCTTCAATCAGTTTATTCAAAATGGCAAACCGCGACAATTCGGCATTGTTACGAAGACCGAGTTTTTTCAACAACCGGAAACGGTACGTATCCACCGTTTTAATACTGATGCCGTACGCCCCGGCAATCTCCCGGTTGGTATGGCCTTTGGCCAGCCGGCGCAGCACCTGCAGCTCCCGCATGGACAGGGCGTCCAGCGGAGAACGGCCGGTTTCCCCCTTGGCCACGCGCAGCGCCAGGATTTCTGCTGCCGATTCGGTCAGATAACGGCCGCCCTGATGGAGTTTCAAAATGGCGTTCACCAGCTGTTCCGGGGCGGACCGCTTGGTAATATACCCCTTGGCGCCGGCTTCAATGGCACGAATGATATACTGATCTTCCTCGTGCATGGTGAGGATCAAGACGGGTAGTTCAGGGCAGTACGACGCCAGCCGGCTGGTCACTTCCAGCCCGTCGATCCCCGGCATGGAAATGTCGATTACGGCCACGTCCGGCTTCACCTCGCGGGCCCTGGCGATGGCCTCATGACCGTCGGCGGCTTCGGCCACCATGGTCATGTCACCGTTTTCTTCAATGATGCGGCGCAACCCGTCCCGAACAATGCTGTGATCATCGGCCAATAGTACCCGGATCATGATTTTCCTCCGTTGAGCGGCACGGTCAGGTAAACGCAGGTTCCCTGATCCGGCCGGGATGACACATTGAGGACACCGCCCACCAGCATGGCCCGTTCCCGCATCCCCACCACGCCCAGCCCGTCGGATTCGACCAGGCCATTGATATCAAATCCCCGGCCGTCATCTTTAACGGTCAGTGAAAGTGCACTCTTTTCAGAAAAGAGCCGCACGGATACATGATCTGCATCGGCGTGCCGGCCCGCATTGGTCAGGGCCTCCTGGGTGATCCGGTAGACCGCCGTGGCGATGGTATCGGGCATGGCCGGAATCTTTTGATGCTCAAACACGCAGGTGATATCGGTCCGCTTTTCGAAATCGGTTGTCAACCATTCCAGGGCGTCAACCAGGCCCAGATCATCCAGCACCCCGGGACGCAGACGGATGGCCAGCCCCCGCACATCCTCGATGTTCTGATCGATCAGGTCGCGCATGGCCAGGGCGCGCCTTTCGGCCACCGGATCGACTCCTTCCAGGCGCCGGGCCATCCAGGCCGAATCCATGCGCAGGGCCGTCATCACCTGGCCCAGCTCATCGTGCAGTTCACGGGCGATGGCGGTCCGTTCCGCCTCGTGGGCCGCCATGACACCCGCCGACAATCGGCGCAACTGGTCCCGCGCCTGCTTCTCAGCGGTAATATCCGTCGAGATACTGCACACGCCGCTGATCCGGCCCGGCCGGCCATCAACCGGTTCATCATACAACGGAAACTTCACCGAGAGATAAACGTGAACACCATCCGTATGAACCAGGCGCTCCTCTACCTGCAGAGAGCGGCCGCTGGAAAAAACCCGCTGGTCATTGGCGCCAAACTGTTCGGCAATATCCCCGGGCAGAAGATCGGCATCGGTTTTCCCACGAACCTGTTCAATATCAAGCCCCAGGATCTCTTCGTAACGGGCATTGATCAGCACATACCGTCCTTCAAGATCCTTGATATACACCACATCCGGCGTATATTTCAAAATACCCGAGATTTCCCGGGTCCGCTCCCGGACCTGCCGCTCCAGATCCCTGGAATACCGGCTCAACTGCTCCTTGGCCTGACGCAGCGCCTCTTCGGCTTTTTTACGCTCGGTAACATCCACACAAACAGCCAGCGAACGAACGATACGCGCATCGCTGTCCCGAACGGCGATGGCCGACAAGAGCACGTCGACCACCACGTTATCTTTTTTGACGAATTGATAGGGTACGTCCCGGCAGAAACCGGTTTTGAAGAAATCGGGAAAAATTACCGATTCCGCATACCGGCGGGAGGACGATGTCATAAAATCGGTCAGTTTGCGCCCGATCACCTCGTCTTGCGCATAGCCCATGGCCTCGGTCCAGTAATTACTCACGCTGATCAGATGCCCGCTGGCATCGATGGAGTGGAGCATGGCGGGCGTATCGTGATAAAGTGATCGATAGCGCGCCTCGCTTTCCCGGAGCGCGGCCTCGGCCGACCGCCTGCGGACAATATCATGGCTGGCCTTGCGGTAGAGCAGAAAAACCGACAATCCGATCAAAATACACAGGGCCAGAATAACCGGGCCGGCGATCCGGATCAGCGGCCGCGACACCCCCTGGGCAATCGTATCGAACCGTTGCAGGTGATAAATCTTCCACCCGTCGAAATGGGCCAGATCGGCCTGGTGAAAAAGATACCGGGTCCCATCCCGGGCCGTGGCCGTAGATCCAGTCGTCTTCAATCCGACCCAGGGCCATGGCCCCCGGCCAAATTGACGGGAAGCGGAAACCTGCTTTGTCTGTTCACCGCTCAACGGGTAAACGGTGTGGTAACGCCAGTCTTGCCGGGTGGAAATAAAAATCACCCCGTGGGGATCGGCGACCAGGACGATTTCACCGCCAAGCGTCCCCAGGCTTTTTTCAATATTTTCAATGGGCGCCTTGATCACCGCCAGGCCGATGATGGTACTTTTATCATCGCCAAATACCGGATAGCTGAAATAGGCTCCCCGTTTCTTCGATGTTGTCCCCAGGGCCAGATAGGTGGCCGGCGGATTTATAAATACCTGTTTAAAATACGGCCGGAACGAAAAATTTTTCCCGACAAAGCTATCCGGGGCATTGCGATTGCTCGATGCAACCGTATTTCCCTGTCGATCCATCAGGTAGCAGACCCTGACCCCCAGCGAACGCGTAAAATGATCCAGAATACGATTGGCGCGTGCTTCGGCATTGCGGCTGTCAGAAAAAACGAGTTTGTCCCTTAACGCCGGTATACCGGCCAGGGTTCGAACCGGTTTGATGTTTTCGGACAGATACGAAGACAGGTTTTTCTTGATCATTTCAAGGCGGGAAACGACACGGTGTTCGGCCTCGGCAATGGCGTCGGCCCGCATGGACGAATAAAAGAGCAACCCGCCAACCGATGCGGAAAGAAAGGCCAGGATGGCCAGCACCATCAGGATGCTTTTCAGCCGCATGGCGCACCCGCATCCGTCGCCGCGTCAGGACGATTTCCGTACAGCCGGCAGGGATGGCCATTGACAACAACGGTATTACAGGAAAGCGAAGCATCCGTTTCAACGGCGAGATGACGAAGATGAAATTGATCGGTCAAGCGTTTCATATTGCGATTATTCAAGCCCCTCAATTTCGACATATTCCGGGGATGAACCACGAGGCAGGCGGTCCCGTCGGGCGGTTGGTCTGAAAACCGGCTGCAGACGGCATCCAGAAACAACGCTTCGTACACGAGATGACCAAACGCCGGGTGGTATGGCCCGGCCATCACCGATGATCCGTCTTCCAGTTCCGCCGACGCCTGCAGCCCCATGCGAATGACCGGAATGCGCCGATTGTAGAAAATAACCCACAGACGCTTGGTTACCTGAACGGCCCCTTCCAGATCAAGAGGGCGATAGCGGCCCTGTGAATACTGCCTCCCCAGCGGGCTGCCGGCCAGCACGAGCGTCGGGTAGATACGAACAAACGCGGGAGCGAGCGCGGCAATATCACGCCCCGATGCCAGAGCGGTTTTTTCCGTATCCCCCGGCAGCCCCACCATCATCTGCACGCCGACCTCGAATCCGTTTTTCTTCAGCAATTCTACGGCATGGATCGTATCGGCGGCCCCGTGCCCCCGGCGGGATTGTCTCAAAACCCGGTCCGACATGGACTGGGCTCCGATTTCCACGGTGGAGACCGGGTAATCGCTGAGTACCCCCAGACGAACGTCATCCACCGTGTCCGGCCGGGTGGAAAAACGGATACTGTCGGCCCGCCCGGCCGCCACGAATCGGGCCGCCGCATCGAGGAAAGCGCGGACCACCCGTACGGGCAGGCCCAGAAAATTCCCCCCGTAAAAAGCGATCTGTACCGGCCGGGCACCCGAAGACCGATTCCCGGCATAGATTTCCATTGCCCGCGAAACAACGGCGGGATCTGCGATGGGACTGGATCTACCGGTAACGGTATGCTGGTCACAGAATACGCATTGATGAGGACAGCCGGCGTGAGGCAGAAATACCGGGACAACCAGGGGCGTGACTTTACGCTTCACGGCTGGTTAATTGCTTCAATGCCTTTTCGGCCGCTGCTTTTTCCGCCAGTTTCTTGCTCCTTCCGATCCCGGTGGTCGTCATGGCGCCGACCGTCACCTCGACGGTGAATATCTTTTCATGCGCCGGACCGGTCTCATCCATCACCCGGTAGTTCGGGACAAATCCCATCTTTTTCTGGACCAGTTCCTGCAAATCTGTTTTGACATCGGCCCTGGAATTGCCCAGCAGGGGGGAAAACAGCTTCCGGAGAATCATGAACGCTTTCTCGCTGCCGCCATCCAGGTAAACAGCCGCCATCACCGCTTCCAGGGTATCGGCCAGAATCGAGCTCTTTTCCCGGCCATGGGTGGCCATCTCTCCTGCGCCAAGCCGGATATAGTCTCCCAGGCCCAGCCCCCTTGCCTGCTCAGACAGAGCCGTTTCGCTGACGAGATTGGCCCGCATACGGGTTAGTTCTCCTTCTCTGGCATCCGGAAAATGATTCATCAGCAGATGGCTCACAACCAGGCTCAAGACGGCATCGCCGAAAAATTCCAGCCGCTGATTATCAGCAAGTTCAGGGTCCGGATGCTCATGGGCATAGGTCGGATGGGTCAGTGATTCTTCAAGAAGCCGCCGGTTTTTAAAATGATACCCGAGGACGGCCTCCAGGTTTTCAAGCGGCAGGACGCACGCATCGATTTGAGATCGTTTTTTTTCTCCGCAATTTTTCATCTAAGGTATCTTCAGGGCTGATCGGCTGGCATCCGGCTCAAACGGGTCAATAATTTTTCGTAAAGCTCAACCGGTACAAAAAAATCCCCCGTGCCGACCCCCAGCCGGGTATCGGGTTTAAGATCGCCATGAAAATCGGTCCCCCCGGTCATCAATAAATCCAGTTTCCGGGCCAGGGCCATCAGGTGATTCACCACTTTGCTGGAATGACCGGGATAATAGACTTCAATGCCCATCATACCCGCATCCGTAAGGCTTCCAATCATTTCCTCAAGCTTTTTGGGAGACAGGCCGTACAGATCCGGGTGTGCCAGCACGGGAATTCCGCCGGCCGTCCGAATCAGGGAAATGGCCTCACTCGCGGCAATCCGGTATCGATCAACATATGCCGGCCGACCCGTGCCTAAAAATCGATCGAAAGCGTTATTAATACTGCTTGCGTACCCTTTTTTTACCAGGCAGACAGCAATATGCGGCCGGCCCAGCTGGCTCTCGCCGGCTTCCTTTTGAACCTGTTCAAATGAGATGTCCATGCCGAGGGCATTCAGCTTTTCAATGATTCGGGGATTGCGGCCGTTGCGCGAGTCCCGGAGCTTTTCCAGGGCCGCATTTAAGCCCGGGGCATCCACGTCAAACCCATAGCCAAGCAGATGAAGGCTGCCGGTGACAGAAAATGAAGGCGGCGGGGTGATACTCATTTCAATACCGGTTAAAAATCCGATATCATCGGAGATTTGAGCGTCCAGTACCTGTCGGACACCTGCCAGGGTATCGTGGTCGGTAATGGCAATGGCGGCCAGCGGTACACGACAGGCTGCTGTAATAATATCGACAGGCGGTACGGTGCCGTCTGACGCGGTGGAATGGACATGCAGATCAATACCCGCGGACGAATTCCGGTGATGATTAGAGTCCAAGTGCTTTTTCTTGGGCTTCTTCCCGGGTTTTACACTCAATGCACTGAGTCGTCACCGGCCGTGCTTTTAAGCGTTGACTTGAAATCGGCTCACCGCAGCTTTCGCACAGTCCAAAGGTCCCCTTGTCGATACGGTCCAGCGCTTTTTTGACTTTTTTAATTAATTTATGTTCCCGATCGCGAATCCGTAACATAAAGTTCCGGTCTGTTTCCAGAGCGGCCCGGTCCGTCGGATCGGGGAAGTTTTCCCTGGGCTCGGTCATGCCCGAAACGGTATTATCGCCGTGGCTTACCAGTTCTTCCAGTCGATTGCTTAACAGGTTTTTAAAGTATTCGATCTCTTTTTTTTTCATGGGCAACCCCCTATCCATGCGTGGTGACCATTGAAAAATACGCGGCCTTTAGCGGGATTCAATTTCAAGTCGGAATTCCCGGACTTTGATTCGGGAAAAACAAAAACAGCCACGAAAATTCTGCCAGCGTGCGATTTCGTGGATTATTTTTTGTCTCCGGCGCCAAAAAACAGCGGCGCACTCCATTTCAAGGGTCTCGCTAAATCTATTATAGAATTGAATATTATACATTTATTATTCAATCATGTAAAGCCTGATTAAAAAACCATGAAAATCCGCTGGTCGACACCGGATCATTGGCCCCGGTGTCCCGGATTATTCGTCTATATCGAACAGCTTGCGGGCCACATCCAGATAAATTGTCCGGTCTTTTTGACATCCATTCCTTTTTAAAAACGCGGTGGGATGATGGAGTACTTTTTTCACCAGCGCATTCCGCATACGCCCCAGGGCCTGCCGGTCTGCATCCGACAGCCCGTTCAGGGATGACAGCGTATGCTGAATCTCCCCGTCGACGATGGCTTCAATCTTTTTCCGCAGTGCAACGATGGTGGGAACAACGCTCAGGCTCTCGTACCATTGCTGAAAATGGACAACGCCCTCTTCCACGATCCGCTCGCCCTTGACCGCTTCTTCTTTTCGGTCCTGAATATTTTCATCGACCACTCCCTTCAGGTCATCGATGTCGTACACATAGCAGTTGGCAAGACGATTAATTTGGGGATCGATATCACGGGGAACGGCAATATCGATAAAAAAAAGGGGGCGATTCCGGCGCCCTCTCAGGGATCTTTTCACCTGGTCGCGCGTAATGACATACCCTTTTGCGCCCGTCGACCCGATGATCACATCCACAAGCTTTAAATACGCCTGGCACTCATCAAAACGGATGGCCTGTCCGTTGAAACGACGGGCAATGGCCACCCCGCGTTCAAAGGTCCGGTTGGCAACGATAATCTCTCCGACCCGTTGCCGCACCAGGTGCTCCATGGCCAGTTCGGCCATTTCACCGGCGCCGATCAGCATCACTTTCTTGTTTTCCAGTGTCCCGAAGATTTTGCGCCCCAGTTCAACCGCCGCAAAACTGATGGATACCGCCCGATCGCCGATACCGGTCTCGGTGCGAATGCGCTTGGCAACGAAAAACGCCCGGTGAAGAAGCCGGTTCAACAACGGCCCGGATGTTTTCTGCCGGGTCGCGGCAAGGTAGGCCTCCTTGATCTGCCCCAGAATCTGCGGTTCGCCCACCACCATGGAATCGAGACTCGATGCCACCCGGAACAGATGCCGGAAAGCGGCGGCATCGTGATGCACGTAGAGGGCATTTTCAAATTGCGCCACCGGCACTTTTTTCGTCCGGGCCAGAAAGGCTTTAGCAACTTGAACGGCATTTTCAGGGTTTTTAGCCGCCATCAGCACTTCCACCCGGTTGCAGGTGGAAAACACGACAGTTTCACTGATGTCCGGGTGTTCGCCCAGCCCGGCCTGCATCGCGATGGTTTCATCGGGTGAAAGGGCAATGCATTCCCTCAACGCGACCGGTGCGGTTTTATGGTTTAACCCAATAAGCGTAATATGATGCATATTTATTATTATTCCGGCTACATGACTAACCGGTGATTGTTTCTCGTCGGATGTCGGGGTTGATGTCAACGTCGTCCATGTTAAAGCCGCGTAAATTCACCATGATGTCCCTGGAGAAAAAAATTGACGCCCAGAAAGGTAAAGACGATAACCGCAAAACCGATGATCGCCAGGATAGCCGACCGTCGCCCCCGCCAGCCGACCGTCAACCGTTCGTGGAGCAATGCGGCATAGAGCAGCCAGGTGATGCCGGCCCATATCTCTTTAGGGTCCCAGCTCCAGAAGTGCCCCCAGACCGATTTGGCATAGATGATTCCGGTGACCAGCCCGAACGTCATCAGGGTAAACCCGGAGATGAGGCAGGCGTAACCCGTGCCATCCAGCAATTCCAGTGAAGGCAGCCGTTTATAAAAAAAGCCATGGCGTTTCGTCTTAATCGCCTGCTCCTGGATCAGGTAGAGGACACCGGCACCACCGGCCAGCGCCAGGGCGGCTTCCCCCAGAAATATCGTCAGAATATGAACGACCAGCCAGAAATTGTTAAAAAGCGGCCGGGCATCCACCGGCACCCGGGCCACCTGGGTAGCCACAATCATGATCAACGTGATTAACGGGGCGGCATAAATGCCGAAAATTTTCATGCGCAGCCGATAGCTGAAGACCAGGAAGATACCGGCCGTCGCCCATCCGGCCGTCAGCAGGGTTTCATATAAATTCCGTACCGGAATCACCCCGCTGTGAAACCATCCCAAGCCCAGCGCGATGGTATGGCAGATAAATCCGGCCAGCAGCAAATCGAATCCGACCCGCTGGAGATAATTTTTTTGAAAAATAAGATAAAACAGGTATCCCGCAGCACTTAAGAAATAAAATCCACAAGCGATGAGAACCAATATTTCCATACGATTTCCCTTATTCGTAAAAATCTACCGAGCAACCACCGCGTGCTGGATATGTGATACGCAACACTTATTTCCCCGTTTGCCGCCGGACGGGTTATTTCGCTGTCTCTGCCAGCAACGATTTTCGGTCGTACCCGGGGCCCAGGACATGAACCAGCAATGCATCCATTTCGCTAAGCCGGCCGTCACGGATCATCCCGAGCATCCCGCCATCGATAAGGGCGTTAAACAAGGGCTTGTGCGCCTCCGGGGCATGGTCCACGGCCAGAAGTTTTTCCCGGGCCGCTCCCATTAATTTAAGGAATAGTGCATACTCATCCCCATAGACGGCTTCAAGCTCCCGGCGCAATTGTTTGGCCATGGCCGGGCTTTTACCGGACGTAGACGCAGCAATGACCAGGTCGCCCCGCCGCACCACGGCGGGAAGGATAAAATTACACAATGCCGGTTGATCGGCAATATTGCAAAGCAGTTGTCGTTTGCAGGCATCCTCATAAATCTGCCGATTGAGCAGATGATTATTGGTGGCACCGATCACAAGAAAGACGCCCTTCAGGTCATCTTCCCCATATGCCCGGTCGTGGTAGACAATAACGCCGTCACGGGCCAGTGTCCGGACATGGGCACTGGCGGTGATACTGACCACGTTGACCCTCGCATCACACCCCAGAAGACCGGTAATTTTCCGGGTACCCACCCCGCCCGCTCCCACCACCAGGCATCGCTTACCGGTAATGTCCAGATTAACAGGGTAATAGGCCATCATTTACCTTCGATTGCGTGACCGGGTCTGGATCTGACGAATCAGCCATTGGCCCATTTTTTCGTCATCCCCGCAGGTTACCCGGGATTTTAGCCGGGCCAGATCGATCTCGGCACGCGCCATGCTTTTGTGCCCGCCGGCAGAACCCAGCTGCCCAAAACTGAGTTTGGCCACCCGGCCGGCATTTTTGCGTATCCCGTCATTACGAAATACCACCACCAGTTTCTGATTGGCAATGCCCGACACAATACTCCAGTTAACCGTCTGAACCCGCATAAAAAAATCAGCGATCAATACACACACATCCGCCGTTTCCACTTTCCCCAGATGAACAAACAGCCAGTCTTTGCGTTTTCGCCTCAGGCTGATCGCCCGTCGATAATATTTCAAGTAAGCAACGTTGATTTCCTCGCGCTCTATTTTACTGAGCAGGTATTTATTGGCAAAACGAAATAGATACTGGAACGCCCGGACATCTTCAATGATCGTATGACGCTCAAAACTGCTGGTATCTGTCTTGATGCCGTATAACAGGCCGGTCGCCAGTTTGGTCGATGGCTTGATCCGCGCGGCGCGTAAATATTCAGTCATCATCGTTGAGGTGGCGCCATACTGGGGCCGGATATCGGTAAAAGCGGCCTGAACATCGGTGTCAGGATGATGGTCGATGATAATATCCGCTTCAAACCGGCTCAGGGCCTCATGGTGGCCGGGCTGGGAATCGACAATAATAAACCGGGAATATCCGCTCAGATCCAGTTCGTCGAATCGCTGTATCTTAATCCCCAGGCGCTCAATCATGGCCAGGTTATCCGGACGCTCCACTTTACTGACACTGGCAATATCAACGGCCGCTGCTTTTCTCCACAGCAGTCGTTTTATGGCCATGGCGCTCGCCATGGCATCCGGGTCGGCAACGATAACGATCAGGACGCTGTCATCTCCCTTGATGATGCCATAGAATCGCTGTAATTTCTGAGCTGCCGAAAGCGCCATGGTTTTTTCCCAACCGTAATTGCATGACAAATTGATAATGGATGCAACCCCAATAGCTATCTATTCGATATTTGGTTGTTTTCCCCAGACACTTACGCTATTTTAGCTACCTTGATTGCCAAGTGTTACTATTTTAGCACCGAAAACCCGTTCGTCAAGCATCCATCGGTTACATGGACATATGCCAGGCACGAAATCTAAAAATGAAATATACCCACCGGCCGGCCGGCGACAACGGCTGAAAGGCGCTGTGATAATGCTTTCGGCGGCCCTGCTGTTTGCCGTTCTGGGATTGTTGATCAAAATACTGGGCCCCGGATATCGGGTGTGGGATATCGGCGCTTATCGATTCATCGGCGGGGTACTGGCATTGGTGGCCATTTCCAGTGACCGGGCCCGGCTGTTCAAACCACCGAATCCCCGGTTGATACTCATTCGCGGCGTGACGGGCAGTATGGCATTTCTATCCGTCATTGTCGCCATTCGACTGCTCCCCCTTTCCACGGCCATGGTATTGTTTTACAGTTTTCCGGCCTTTGCCGCGCTTATCTCTCCGATTTTATTCGGCGAACGGGTTTCACCGGTCGAATTCGGGTGTGTTTTTGTGGCCATTTGCGGTGTCGCGGTTATTTTCGATTTTAAGATTGAAGGGGCCTTGTTCGGACAAATTATGGCGGTTATCGGCGCCTTTTTCGCCGGTCTGACGATCTCAATTATTAAAGAACTCCGGGAAACCCACTCGTCGGTGACGATCTATTTTTCCTTTTGTTTTATCGGTGCGCTCATCTGCATGGGGCCATTTCTATCCGCTCCGCAAATACCCGCCAACAGAATGGAATGGTTGATTATCGGTGGGATCATATTCACATCGGTCGCCGCACAATTGCTGATGACAACCGGATTTCGCTATTGTAAAAGCTGGGAGGGCGGGCTTTTCATGACCAGTGAGGTGGTTTTCATCTCGATTTTCGGCATTTTTTTCCTGAACGAGGTGCCGGATGGGCGGTTTTTCATCGGCAGCTTTTTAATTCTGCTCAGTGCCGTTTCCTTCAGTTTTTTCAGACGCCCGGCCCGGCCATCCCGGGCCTCAATATCACCCGCATGATAACGGACCGATCATGACAAAAAAATTCACCAGGGATTCATTGAAATATTATTTTATTACCGACCATGCGTTGCCGGACCACCTGCCACTGGATCAGGTTCGAATTGTCCTGTCCGCCGGCGCCACTATGGTTCAGTATCGGAATAAAACGTTTTCGCTCGAAAAATACACAGAGGCCGCGGCCATCAGAGACCTGTGCCGTAAATTCAAGGTCCCCTTCCTGATCAATGATCATATTCTACTGGCCAAAGCCCTCCACGCCGATGGCGTCCATCTTGGTCAGGATGACAATTCTCCCCGGCTGGCCCGGCAGATCCTCGGCAGCCGTGCCATTATCGGTTTGTCTGTTTCCACCCTTCAGGAACTAGGGAAAAGCGATTTAAGTAATTGTGATTATATCGGCAGCGGCCCGGCTTTTGCCACCGATACCAAGACGGATGCCAAACCGGTACGCGGCCCGTCCGGTCTTTCAGAAGTGGCGGCCGCATCGCCCTTGCCCGTGGTCGCCATCGGTGGTATTACGGCCGACAGATTGAAGATCTGCCTGCAGGCCGGTGCGGCCGGTGCGGCGGTCATCAGTTTTATTACCCGGGCGGCCGATCCGGCACGGAACGCCCTGGCGTTCGGGAAAGCATGCGGATGCCGGCCACGTAAAACGACCGTTGAAAAATAGATCGGCCGGTCGGACTTTCAGCCCGTCACTTTACCCTGATCGAGGAGATCATCTGACAAATGCAACGGACCCGAAAAGTCGCCTACGCGGTTATATTAACGGCAATCGGTGTCGCACTGGCGCCTTATACGTCGCTTCCGGTCGGCATTGCCAAAATCAATCCCACCCAGCATTTTGTCAATATCATCGGGGCCGTGCTGCTGGGCCCCGGGTGGGCCACGCTCATTGCAGCCGTCATCGGCACGATTCGCAATGCCATGGGCGTAGGAACGCTGCTCGCTTTCCCCGGTGGCATGATCGGTGCTTTTCTGGCAGGGATCCTGTATCGCATGGGCCGACACAGATACCTTGCCGCCGCAGGCGAAATCACCGGCACCGGGTTCATTGCACCGGTTGTCAGCGCCGCGATTGTGGCACCGGTACTCATGGGAAAAGCCATTCCGCTGCTGGCACTTCTCCCATCCTTTCTGGGCAGCACCATCGCTGGATCGATCCTTGGCATACTGGCCCTGAAACTGCTCGAGAAAAATGACATCATTGAACTTTGAATTCACCGCCTGTCATAAAAGTCAATCAACTCTGTTATTCATACCGGAAAACAAGCCGCGCCCGAATTCTGGACGGATTGGACCTCGCCATTGCGCCGGGCGACTACCTGTTAATCAGCGGGTCAAGCGGGTGCGGAAAGTCCACCCTTTGCCGCACCTTTAACGGTCTTATTCCTCATTTTTACGATGGAATCATGTCGGGCACGGTGTATGTGGCCGGCACACCGACCACCGCCACGACCATCGGCGATCTGTTTTCCCGGGTGGCAATGGTCTTTCAAAACCCGGAAGCGCAGCTGTTCAGCACCACCGTTGAAGGAGAAATTGCCTTTGGGCTGGAGAGCCTGGGACTGGCAAGGCAGGAAATCAGAACGCGAATCGCCGCCATCACCGAAGGTATCGGCCTGACGGACCTGATCCACCGCAATCCCCGGGATCTGTCCGGCGGAGAGCAATACCTGGTATCCACGGCCGCCTGTCTGGCAATCCAACCCCGGTTGATTATTCTGGATGAACCGTATGCCAACCTGGACCCGGTGCACGTATTGCGATTGAGAGACATCTTAAAGTCCATCAACCGCCGCGGAACAGCGGTGGTGATCTGTGAACACCGGCTGGGCCCCACGATTCCGGATGTCAACCGAATGGTCGTGGTCCATCAGGGCCGGATTGTTCTCGATGGCCCCCCGGAACGGATCTTATCCACGGCCGTGGAACAATACGGCCTCGCCGTGCCGTTTGTTGTGAAGGCCGGCCTGAAAACGGGGCAGGTCCCCCTGCCCCTTACCCGGAAAGAATTAGCGGCTTCAATATCGCCGGCGGATCTTACAGCCGTACCCAGACCGGTTCTGGTTCCCCCGATTAAAAAAAATACGCCCATTGTTTTAAGGGTCGAGGCGCTGTCATCGATCCCCAATAATAATCTGACATTAAAAAATATCCATTTTTCCCTGGCTGAATCCGAATGTCTGGCCCTGGTCGGTGCCAACGGGGCCGGGAAAACCACCCTGGCCAGGCACCTGATCGGCCTGCTCCACCCGGATACCGGCCGGATCAATATCATGGGAAAACCCGCCGATCAGATGAAAACATCCGAGTTGGCCCGGTATGCAGGACTCGCTTTCCAGAACCCCCACAACCAGTTCTTCAAGCAGACGGTGCGTGAAGAAATTGAAGTCGGCCCCCGGATGTTGAATTGCCTTGACACGGGCTGGATCGATTCCCTGGTGACATTATTCCGTCTGGAGAAGCTTCTGGACCGCCCGCCCTACCGGCTCAGCACCGGCGAGAAAAAACGGGTGGCCTTTGCCGCCGCCCTGGCTGTCAATCCACCTATACTGATACTCGACGAACCGACCGCCGGGCAGGACGGCCATTTCCGAAAGGCACTCGGCCGGTGCCTGGAAAATTTGCGAAAACGGGGGCATTCCGTTATCATGATTACCCATGACCTGGCATTTGCCGAACAATATGCTCACCGCTGGCTTCTCATGGCCGAAGGCGAAATCATTGCCCGGGGTACGCCCGCGGATGTGATGTCCAACCAGAAAGCGATGACCCGGGCGGGATTGGCAGCAACCGACACGTTTGAACTTTTTTATGCCGGGAGCCAGGCCCCCCTGGGCCATACCCGCCTTCTCAGAGAACACGATAAATTTTGAGCGCGACCGTTATTCACAGGTTGACAATCCGCATAAATCGTCCTAGAATCCGGACTGTTTTTTATATTTAATCCTTTAAGAACATAGGGAGATCATAGATGGGCAATGAACTGTTTTTCTTTACATCCGAATCGGTCACTGAAGGCCATCCGGATAAAGTGGCCGATGCCATTTCAGATTCCATTCTGGACGCCATCATGGGCAAGGATAATCAGTGCCGCGTGGCCTGTGAAACCCTGGTAACGACCGGGATGGCGTTTATCGCCGGGGAGATTACCACCGATTGCTATGTGGATATCCCCAGAGTGGTACGCGGTACCATCAAGGCGATTGGGTACCATTCCTCTGACATGGGGTTTGACTGGCAGACCTGTTCAGTCATCACCAGTATCGACCGTCAATCCAACGACATTGCCCAGGGTGTGAATGTGGGCGAAGGCCTGTTTGAAGATCAGGGAGCCGGCGACCAGGGGTTGATGTTCGGCTACGCGACCGATGAAACCGAAGAACTGATGCCCATGCCCATAACGTTTGCCCATAAAATCTGCCAGCGCCTGGCCGCGGTTCGCAAAAACGGTACATTGGATTTTTTAAGGCCCGACGGTAAATCCCAGGTGACGATCGAATATGAAAACGGCATACCCCGGCGGGTCGACACCGTGGTCATTGCCGCCCAGCACGATCCGGACGTCAGTTACGACGATTTGAAAGAAGCGATCATTGAAGAAGTTATCAAAAAGATTATCCCGCCGGATATGACCGATGACAACACCCGCTACCTGATCAATGCCACGGGACGCTTTGTCATCGGCGGCCCCATGGGTGACTGCGGCCTCACCGGTCGAAAAATTATCGTCGATACATACGGCGGACAGGGAAGCCACGGCGGCGGGTGTTTTTCGGGGAAGGATCCGTCCAAGGTGGATCGAAGCGCTTCGTACATGGCCCGGCATATTGCCAAGAATATCGTGGCAGCCGGGTTGGGGAAAAAATGTGAGATTCAACTGGCCTACGCCATCGGCGTGGCCGAACCGGTCTCCGTGCTGGTCGACCTGATGGGCACGGGAAATATCCCCGAACACCGGGCGGAAGAAATTGTCCGCCAGGTCTTTGACCTTCGGCCGGCGGCAATTATTCGATACCTTGACCTGCTGCAACCCATCTACAGAAAAACCGCGGCCTATGGTCATTTTGGCCGCAGCGAACCCGGGTTCACGTGGGAAAAAACCAACAAGGCCGAAGAAATCAAGAACCTGGCCGGATAACCACATCCTGCCCGGCTTAATACAAATCCTGCGTAAACGGATACTTTGACGCACGCTATATTTAGGAGACACATGATGACGACACAGAAGCTGGATCTGTCCCTCCCGTACAAGGTGGCTGATATTTCTCTGGCCGGATTCGGGAAAAAGGAAATGAGGCTGGCTGAAATCGAAATGCCGGGGTTAATGGCAATCCAGAAAAAATACGGCCCCAAAAAGCCCTTGAAAGGGCTGAAAATCACGGGCAGTCTGCACATGACCATTCAAACGGCCATGTTGATTGAAACATTGAAAGAACTCGGCGCGGATATCCGATGGGCCAGCTGCAATATTTTCTCCACCCAGGACCATGCGGCCGCAGCCGTGGCCAAAAATGGCTCAGCCGCCGTCTTTGCCTGGAAAGGTGAAACACTCAATGAGTTCTGGTGGTGTACCGAAATGGCATTGACCTGGCCCGACGGCAGCGGGCCCGACCTGATTGTTGATGATGGCGGCGACGCCACTCTATTTGTCCACCAGGGGGTCAAAGCTGAAAAAAATCCGGCACTGTTTGACGAAACATACGACGAGATGGATATGCAGTGCCTCATGGATCGACTTAAAATTGCCTACGACAGCAACCCCACGCACTGGCAGCAGGTTGCCGGTAACATTCGCGGCGTTTCCGAAGAGACCACGACCGGGGTTCACCGGCTGTACCATCTGGCCAGGGAGGGCGAACTGCTGTTTCCCGCTATCAATGTCAATGATTCGGTAACCAAATCCAAGTTTGACAACCTGTACGGCTGCCGCGAATCTCTGGCTGACGGTATCAAGCGGGCCACGGACGTGATGATGGCTGGAAAAATTGTTATCGTCTGCGGGTATGGGGATGTGGGCAAGGGGTGCGCCCAGTCCATGCGTGGCTACGGTGCCCGGGTCATCGTCACTGAAATCGATCCCATCTGCGCGCTTCAGGCCGCCATGGAAGGATTCGAAGTCAAAACCATGGAAGATGTGGCCGCCATCGGTGATATTTTCGTCACCGCGACCGGATGTTACCATGTGATTACCGGCGCCCATATGGAAATGATGAAAGATGAAGCAATTGTCTGCAATATCGGTCATTTCGACAACGAAATCGATATGCGCTACATCGAGAATTCACCGGAATGTAAAAAAGAAGAGATTAAGCCCCAGGTGGATAAGTGGACCCTCAAATCAGGCCGATCCATCATTATCCTGGCCGAGGGCCGTCTGGTGAATCTGGGGTGCGCCACCGGACATCCCAGCTTTGTGATGAGCAACAGCTTCACCAATCAATGTCTGGCCCAGATCGAACTGGTCAGCAAAAAAGACCTGGAGAAAAAAGTCTATACCCTGCCCAAGAAACTGGATGAAGAGGTTGCCCGTCTGCATTTAACGCGGCTGGATGCCCATCTCACCCGGCTCTCTCCGGAACAGGCCGAATATATGGGAATACCGGTAGACGGCCCCTACAAGCCGGATCATTATCGGTATTAACTTATTTTCCGGGTATGACGCTCCAGGGAAGGTGCGATCCGTCTCTTTCCATGACAGGGCGGATCGATGAAGGAGCTGACTGCCGAAAGTGAGCACTGGTTTTCGTTGACAGGTGAAATCCCGGCCCATTCCCGGCCGGGATCGACATGGATCCAGTTTCATACCACCAGCTTCACATCACCAGTTTCTCATCAGGGTTCACATCACCGGGTTCACATCACTGTTTCAACAAACGCCCGGCCGCTTCCATAATCTTTAATCCCTTTTCATAGTTTCCCATCAACCCATAACAAAAGCCGATCCCCACATAAGCGGAGGCATACCCGGGATCAAGTGATTTGGCCCGGTTGAATTCACGGAATGCGTCTTCAACCTTCCCGGCATTTAAAAATCTAATCCCGTTTTCCACGTGCCGGGCAGGTGTATCCAGCGAGGCCCTGGGGGCATAGACGACCGGTGCGCACCCATAAAACGCCAAAAGAACAAAAACGACAACTATAACTGGAATTTTTGAATTCATATTTTTCCCCCGGCATTCATATCGTCAGTCATTGAGAACCGATTTCACCCACTAGAACAACCACTCGCCCTTCTCTCATAAAATGAACATGTTCGGCTGCAGCACGAATCCGAGACGCAGCCGCCATACTGATCACGATATCCGCCTGCCCGAAACCGGTAACCCGGAGGCCTCTCACGGTCAATGGATGCAATCCGACCCGATCGGTGCAGACCGCCGGCTCCAGCGTGGTCATATATCCGCACCCCCCCCACCGGACAGCAAAATCGCGACTGATATATTTGGGACCGTATACCTGTACCCCCTGCGCATCGATAATTCGGGGGATCAGTACCGGATTCAACGAAAGCCCCGAGGCATCGATAACCAGACCGGTCCATCTGGATTCATCCGGTTTGCCGGTGGCCGATGCAGGCGGTTTATTCACCGGTGTGACCGGATCAATCTGTTCGATTTCCTTCGGCATTACCAGCTGGTAAAAGGCACCGCCAAGGGCTAATTCCAGCGTAATGGTTACCGTTCCATCGGAAAGATAAGATTGTTTAACAACCGGTGCCTGTTTAATTATCTCCTGGATCTTCGCCATAACCAGCGGGTCTGAGCCGGCCCACGTATCCAGATGCGCCAGAGATGAAATTCGAATCTGCTTCACACACCTGAGTAAATTTTGCTGAGCGGTGACTTTGGCAAGGGACAGGACTTTTTGAGGATCGGCAGCACCGGCCGTACTTTTCCCGGAAGGAGTCGCCACCCCCGTGGCCCTGAGGGTTCCATTGAGCCAGTTCATCTGCCCCTCTGGAAAGCGCTGAACCAGGGCGGCGGCGCCTGCGCTGCTGCAGTCAACGCCAGTTGCCAATAGAATAATAAGGGATGCCGTCCAAAAAATATGCCGGGCCACGATGCCTCCAACAGATTGAAACAACCTTAAAAACACAAGCCACCTGCCTTGTGAGTTCATATTTTTTAAATTATAATACCGCATTTCACCCCCGTTGGCAAAGGGGGACGCCGATCGCCCGGCCGGCAGCGCCTTGCCGTATACAATCCGCGATGGTTCTGAAAAATTATTTTCCCGGCCATGGCTGACATAATAAAGGAAAATGTTAAAATGGGTCCACATTCAACGCGCCGTTCATCATCCCCGCCTTTTCTGAAAGCGGTTGTCGCCAATCAGGACGGCGACATCTTCGAGCTGGACGGATATGCGGCCGTGGGAATGGCGGCCGGCGTTTTTCTGCCCTTGCCCGTAACAGAAACAACTCCCATGCCCCATGGCAGCGAATTGATGCGCCTGCCGCATAGAAAACCCGTGGTATATAACCTGCGGAAGGATCGCATGGAAACCCTGGACGAAGACCCCTATTCACCCGGCAATCCAATCCTGCCGGTAGCAATTTTCAATTCGCCCGGGTATGTGATCACACAGGTCAGCGCATTTGAAACATCGGGCCATGAAGCCCCCCTGCCCCTCTTTTCATATGGCGCGGCGGGCTGGCATGCCAACGGGTTTCACAGCGCCGCGATTCAGGTTGACGCCGAACCCCGACAGGATCTGAGACTCATGCCCATGGATAAAATCCTCGCCGGTGTCCGCCGTATGCAACGCCGCATGCCAAAAAACCGGCTGCGGCGGCATCTTGAAAAATGCGCACTCACCTATGGCTGCCCGGCGGGAAAAAACTTCTTCCTGGGCCGCTATGAAGCCCCCCTGCCCACGTCACAGCACTGCAATGCCCGGTGCCGGGGATGTATCTCCCTCCAGTCACGCCCCGATATCCGCGCCAGTCAGGACCGCATCGCCTTTACTCCCACGCCCGGGGAAATTGCCGAAGTCGCCATCGCCCATATCGAGAAGGTGAAACATGCCGTTGTCAGTTTCGGTCAGGGGTGTGAAGGTGACCCGCTTCTGGCTGCAAAAGTAATCGGCCCGGCCATTGCCCTGATTCGAAAAAAAACCTCCCGGGGAACCATCAATATGAACACCAATGCCAGCCGGCCGGATATCCTAAAAAAACTATTTGATTTCGGCCTGGATGGTATCCGGGTCAGCTTAAACAGTTTCCAGCCCGCATGCTACCATGCTTATTTTCGCCCCGGCGGATATCAATTCGCCGATGTGATCCGCAGTATCGAGCTGGCCCTTTCGCGGCACCGATTCGTATCCCTTAACTATCTCAATTGCCCGGGATTTACAGATACGCCTGAAGAGCTGGAAGCGCTGACCGCATTTATCCGGAAGTCCCCCGTCCACATGATCCAGTGGCGCAATCTTAATTTTGACCCCCTGCAATACTGGCAGATTATGTCCGGGACGACTCCGCTCAGCCCGCCCATGGGTATGCAACGATTACTCCACGCGGTCAGGCAGCGCTTTCCCGGCCTGCATCATGGTTATTTTAATCCCCCCAGAGAAGCCTGGCCGGAATCGGTAGAGGCCGTTTCCCCTTGACTTTTCACCCGGTTCATTTTCTAATCGCCCCATGCTGACCTCACTTGAAAAAAAAGTTATCGCCGCCATCCAGGGTGATATTCCCATCACACCGACGCCTTATCGGGATATGGCCAAGAAGCTGGATATTTCGGAAGAAGAATTTTTAAACACCTTGAGAGCTCTTTGTAAACAAGGTGTTATTCGCCGCTTTGGCGCCACCCTGCGGCATCAAAAAACCGGATTTGCCGCCAATGCCATGACCGCCTGGAAAGTGGATGAAGCGCGAGTTGAAGAAATTGGAAAAAAAATGGCGGCCCATTCGGCCGTGTCCCATTGTTATCGGCGTGACCCCGCCCCGGACTGGCCGTACAACCTGTACACCATGATCCATGCCCCGGACATAACCACCTGTCGTGACATTGCCCGTCAACTTTCAGCGGCTACCGGCGTTAAAACCTACAAGCAATTGTTCAGCCACCGGGAATTGAAAAAAACCTCCATGGTCTATTTCCCGGATTAAAAGGCCAATAACCGGCTGAAATTGAACTCAACATCCCCTCATATTCTGCTGGTCAATCCCTGGATTCACGATTTCGCGGCCTATGACTTCTGGGCCAAGCCGCTGGGCCTGCTGCTTGTGGCCGCCCATTTACGGCGTCATGGACTGCACGTTTCCTATATTGACTGCCTGGACCGGTTTCATCCGCAATCCGGCTCCCGGAACCCCGCAGCCCGGCATGGCCGGGGGCCGTATCTGAAAACAGAGATCTCCAAACCGGCCGGATTGTCACATGTTCCACGCCGGTTCTCCCGCTATGGGATTCCTCCCGAATGGTTTCAGGCAGACCTGGCCGCCCTTTCCCGGCCGGACCTCATCATGGTCACCTCCCTGATGACGTACTGGTATCCCGGTGTCCAGGAAACCATTGCCGCGATCCGGGCGGTTTTTCCGGATTCGCCCGTTATTCTCGGCGGCATTTACGCCACATTATGCCATGACCACGCCGTTTCGTTTTCCGGTGCGGATGATGTCTTTACCGGTTCGGACCTGTCCAGGTTACCTGAAATAATCGCCGGCCATACCGGGTATTCTTTTGATTGGGAAACGGATCCGAATCGCCCGGACACCTGGCCGAAACCGGCATTCGATCTGCAACATAAAATCGGCTATATTCCGATACTGACCACCATCGGGTGCCCGTTTGACTGCACGTATTGTGCCGTCCACCATCTTCACCCCGGTTTTAGCCGCCGCCCGCCCGCGGCCGTGGTGGCGGAAATTGAGTTCTGGCACCATCGGCACGATGTCGATGATTTCGTTTTCTATGACGACGCCCTGCTGGTCGATTTTGACAACCATGCCCGGTTGATTTTTGAAAAAGTGCTGCAGGCTCGCTTAAACGTACGATTCCATCTGCCCAACGCGGTTCATATCCGGGAAATCAGCGAGGACTCCGCCCGATTAATGCGTCGTGCCGGCATAACGACCGTCCGACTGGGACTTGAAACAGCGGATTTCGCCCATCGGGAACAACTCGATCGAAAAGTAAACGAAACGGAATATCACCATGCGGTGACCGGTCTGAAACAGGCGGGATTCAGCAAAAAGCAGCTGGGCGCGTATCTGCTGGCAGGATTGCCCGGTCAATCGATCGAGTCCGTGGAAAGAGCAATCCGTGTCGTCAGGCAAAGCGGCATCACCCCCATACTGGCCCACTACACCCCCATTCCCCATACCGCCATGTGGGAAGCCGCCCGAGCCGCTTCACCGTATGATATTGCGGCAGATCCCGTCTTTACCAACAACGCGATTTTTCCCTGTCGCAGGGAGGGATTTTCGTGGGAAACGTACAGCCGCCTGAAACAACTGGTGATCTCCTGACACCACCAGGAAACGGCGCTATTTTTTGAAATACCAATGGCGCCAGCGGCCGGCTACGATTCAATATCTTTCATTTTCCGGTAATCAAGGGCTCTCTGGATAGCGATACCGCCCTGTTCGGCCACAGCCATGGCAAAATTGACATCGGCCCCGGAAAAGTAACGAACTTCTGACGTAAGCAACCGTAATATCCCGATAATTTCACCCTGAACCGATATGGGGACAGCCAGAATCCCGCCGATACCCTCGGCTTCGGCCTCCTTGTGGTAAATGGTATGGAAATCGACTTTGGCATCAGGGATGACCACCGGATCGCCTTTCTGAACATAGTGGGTGGCCAGTTCTTCATCCAACGGCCCCCTTTCCAGGTAGGACTGGCTCAAGCCATAAGCGGCCTTAAGCTCCAGTTTCCCACCGGTCGATTCGATCAGACGAATCGTGGCCGCTTTCAGGTCCATCACTGACGGCAGGCGGGTGACAATAAGATCGAGAATCTGGTCAAGATCGTATGTGGCATTGATGGCCTTCCCGATTTCATGCATGGCCTTGAAGTAATTGAGCAGGGTCTGCTGCTCCTTGAATACCCGGGCATTTTCAATGGCAATCCCACATTGTCTTCCCAGGGCTGTCACAAAATCAATTTCCCGCTGATCATACATCCGCGGTCTTTTTGTCAACAACCGCAAAATCCCATTGATCTCACCCCGAATGGGAATAGGAACAATCAGAATCGTGTTGATCCCTTCCCGCTTCGTTGCCTCCGGATAATTAATCCGGGAATCCTGCGTAGCGTTTTCGATGACAATGGGCTCACCTTTCAGTGCCTTGAAAATAGGTTTTTCCATATCAATGGGCCCGCGGTCCAGGTATTCCCGGCTTAACCCATGTGCGGCTTTTAGGACGAGATGTTTACGGGAAGTATCGAGCAGTCGAATGGTAGCCGCATCGACATCGAGTATCTCAGGAATTTTTTGAGTGATGAGTTTAAATACTTCATCCAGGTCAAGATTCGAGGTAATTACACTTGTCACCTCGATAAATAAATCGAGATAGGTATCTTTACATTCTGTAACCATTGAAAATCCTCCCTGCTGTCAATTGTATCGTTTCAGAAATAATAAGGCGATAAATCATTTTGGCAAGAAGTAACGTATCCGGAAAAAACGAACTTGAATGCCATCATCGCGGCGACCTCTATGTATTCGGTTCGTTCTTCACCAGGATATCGATAATCTCAGGAATATACGCATCGGCTTTACTCACGTGGAAATTACACGCTGCGGCACCGTTATGCCCCCCCCCTTCAAACCGGCCGAGGAGCGCGCCGGCATTGACCCGGCAATTCCGGTTAAAAATGCTGTGTCCCACACTGACGATCACACGATCGGCGCTCTCATCATCATATCGGATCTTGACACTTACCACGGCCTCGGGAAACAGGGCATAGGCAAGAAACCGATTGCCTTCCGGTGCCGGGGACAACGACCGGAAATCGGTGATCGCCACATGTTTTTCAAGGCGAGTATGTTCCCTTAAGTGTTGCGCATACGCACGGTTGTCCTGAACCACCCGGCGACAGCGCGAGCGCACCTCGGCATCTGCCATCACATCGTCGATGGATGACGATCCGATCCGCTCCACCAGCCGGTTCCAGTAGGGCACATCAGACATTTTCCGACTGTTGATGGTCATCGACAATAAGATATACGGATAGTTTTCAGGAAAATTCACTTCATCCAGCGTTAAATCTGCCGAATCAATTTTATCAGTCATGTCGATCAGCCCGGCATAGTGATCTTTAAACCGGTCATGGTAATATTCAAATACGACCCGGGCAGCCGAGGGCGCAATCCGAAAAGCTCCGTTGAAATCGTCCTGGAGCCGGTTCGAGTAATGATGATCAAACCATAATGCGCAGTTTTTGTGAAAGGGGAGATTCGCGATAATGTCACCCGCATGGATATCTACCCGGCCGTTTTGCATATCACCGGGATGAACCCATGCAATCGGATCAGAGATATTTTCCACTTTTAACAGCAGCATCGCGCAGACTATACCATCAAAGTCGGGCCGCGTAACGATCCGCATGAAAATCAATTCCTTTATCTACCTGAAATAATTAAATCTACGGTGTCAGTACCAATCGAAATCCAACATTATAGTTTCCCGAACCGGGTAAAAGAAACGACCGGTTGGCCGTGCGTGCCTCCAGGGCCGGGTAATACCAGCTACCGCCCCGGACCACGCGAAACGATCCGGTGGCCATCCCCTTGGGATCGGTGACGGGCTTTGATGGATAGGGGCCGGCAAAATCAAGGCACCATTCCCATACATTTCCATGCATGTCGTACAACCCGAAAGCATTCGGTTTCTTTTGCGCCACCGGGTGCGTACTTCCACCCGAATTGCCTTTAAACCACGCATATTCATCAAGCGCTGCCAGGTCTCCTTCAAAAGAAAACCACCCCCTGCCTGTCGCCCGGCAGGCATATTCCCATTGGGCCTCGGTGGGGAGCCTGTACTGTAACCGGCGCACCGCGGCTGTTATTTCATCTCCGGCAGGGGCGTTGATCTCCTTTTCAGAAGAAGACAGCTTGATATGCGCCTGTTTTGTTTTCATCAAATGGTTCAGCCGGGTGATAAACCGGAATATCTGAGACCATGGTACATTTTCCACGGGGCAGTCCGGCCCGCAGTCACTGAAAACCGATGGATTTTGCCCCATTACCGCCATCCACTGTTTTTGAGTCACCTCGGTGGTCATCATGTAAAACCCCTGTGACAGCTGAACCCGGTGGGCGGTTTCGTTGGCCTGCCGCCCCGGTTCATCCGGCGGGCTCCCCATTTCAAATTCCCCTGGAGGTATGTAGACAAAAACCATACCCAATTCATTCATGATCGACGGGACTCGTCGGCCATTGGCGAATGCCGGCGGCGCTTTTCCGGTCATATCAGGAATGACCGGGGCGCGTCCCGCCGCCAGATTGAACGGCCCCGCCATCAGCAACATGCACCCTGCAAAAACGATCAATCGATGAAATTTTATCATTATTAACATACCTTGAGCAAGGGGACTCACCCGAAACCCGCCGGACCTGAATCCCACTGAAATTACAGGCCCCGGCCCCTCAATTCTGCGAAATCGTTATATTATTCCGATGGTCCCGGCGTAGCCGGTCATAATTATCCACGGCCCCCTGGAGGATCTCGTGAATTTTCGGATCCAGTTCCCGTTTGAACCTGGCGGGAACACCGGTCACCAGGTGGAAGGGGCCAACGGCCTGTCGCTCCCGGACAACGGAACCGGCCGCCACCACTGATCCGGATTTGATAACCGCGTCATTCAAAATCACGGCGCCAATGCCGATCAGGCAGCTGTTTTCCACCGTACACCCGTGCACCACCGCATTGTGTCCGACCGTCACATTATCGCCGATATCTACCGGTTTATCCACATCCGTATGAACCGTACAATTATCCTGAATATTGCTGTTTTCGCCTACCCGGATCGGTGCCTCATCGCCCCGAAGAACGGCACCATACCAGACGCTGGCCCCGTCGGCCAGGGTGACGTCACCGATGATGACCGCTGTGGGGGCAATATAGACATTGTGACCGATCCGCGGAGATTTTCCCCTGTATTCGACAATCATTTTGTTTCCCTTAAAGTAAATCGCCATGCACAGAACCATTCTTCCGGATGCGCATCCGGCGGGCAGCTTACGCATTCGGTCGTAATCCGGGGATCAATACTGCCGGCAAAATATGTATATTCCACCAGCCCGGCGGATTTGCAGGGATAGTCGTCCAGCCCTTTTCGCAAACGGGTCGCCTGCACCCTGCAGACATTCATCCGAAAAACAAAGCTATCCGGTCCCTCATCCACAATCGATTGCGTATTGACCCGGGAATAGATACGGTAATTCAGGGCCTGTTTTAATCCGGCCAGACCGGGCCGATCCGACAGATCGAGAAATTGCCTGATTTCAGCGGCTTCAAAAGGGGAAAGCTGCGCCCAGCAGCTATCGTTACACCGCTTGGCATCGTTCATCCCGTGATTGAACTCCACCGCCTGAAACCAGACCCCGTCGTTGGCCAGCCAGTTGAGGCCCAGGGATCGCATAATATCGAGCAGGTCTTTCCGGGGGAGACCCCAGAGTGCCGCCGGCAACCCGTCCTTGACTTCGAATCCGAGTAATTTACCGATACGGTCAATTTGAACGCCAACGGACCGCCTGGAAGCGGCGGATAATATCGTCATGGCTTTTTCCGTTCCCAACTGATGTCGCACTTCGTTAAACCAGAACGCATAATGCGCCAGAATCCGGTGAAACATGTCACCCACCAGCCTTGCCATTTCTTTTTGATCCAGGTCCTCGATTCTAAGGGGGTATTTGGCCATTGATTCTCCTTTATAAGGCAATTCCCGGGAAAAATTTCATCTATTCTCTGTTTTAATCCACATCACCGTATATGACGGTCGAATGGAACCGGCAACGGCGTCGATCTGTTCAAGGGCCGCCTGTTACATGCGTGCAACCACATCCTGAAACTTCAATATACTGTAGTACAAATTAATTTTATTAATATACGCTACGGGCTCTGTTCCTCGACAATACCCGTATTGTGCTTTTTGATAGTATTCCGGTTTGGCCAAAAGAGGAAGCGTCTTTTGCAGTGAAGACCATTTTTCGGGATTCAGGCCCTGTTCCCTGGCGATATTGCGGGCATCCAGCAGATGCCCGACCCCCACATTATATGCAGCCAGGGCAATCCACAGCCGGTCTTCACCCCTGGCGTGATCATAAAATTCAAAGAGGTCCTTTAGATGACGAACCCCGGCTTCGACATTCTGACATGCATCGTAAATATCAACGACACCCAGATCTTCCGCGGTTTTCAAGGTGATCTGCATCAGGCCGTGTGCATCCCGGCGACTGACGGCCTGGGGGTTAAACCGGGATTCCTGGTAAATTTGGGCGGCGATGAGTCGCCAGTCAAAACCAAACCGGTCGGCAATTTCCTCAATAAAGCCGCGATAGGCGGGAAGCGTCTTTTTGATCTCCCGGTGATAGGCGCGCAGGTCGACAAAATCAAAATCATCCAGGCCGGAGAAATACCGGTTATAAATCCGGTCAAATTCACCGTTTTGTCGCATCGCCGCAAAAAATGTATTGATCCGGCTCAATAAATGGCCAGCCTTCGGATCGACCGCCCAGCCTGAAGATTCACTTTTGCCGATGGGTACAGCCAGGTCAATCCAGGGGTAATATCGCTGGGTAAGTGCGGCCACGAAATGATCGGCCACTGTCATGTCGATGGTCCTGTCTGCCACCATCCGGATGAGTTCGCTGGTTTCCAGACCGCGATGCAGGGCAATGGTGATAGAAAGTCCCGATGCTTGAAGTGCCTTCAAACGTTCCTGATAAGATGTTCCCCGGGCGACATGGATTGTTTCACCGGCCAGATCATCCAGAGACTGGATTCGCCGGCTCCCCCGGCGAACGATCACATACGGCTCAGAGGACAGGTATGCCTGGGAAAAAGCGGCCTGAGTACGTCTTTCGGGCGTCATCGCCATGTCGGCGGCAATAAAATCGCCTTTTCCGGCTAAAAGATCCGGAATCATCTGCTCCCAGGAGCGGGCAACCCGTACCTTGAGCGAGACCCCCAGACGATCGGCAAACGCCCTGGCCAGTTCATACTCAAAGCCCTCGGGCTGATCCCGATACAGATAGTAACACCACGGGTTATTGCGGGTGATAACAACGATCTCCCCACGGGTAATAATCCTATCCAATACAGTGGTTTCAGGACGATTCCGGCAGGCAGACAGCGAAACAACCACGGCCAGAACCCATGGCAGTACATTGAAATTTTTAAACGGAGCTGCCCTGTTACTCATTTGATGTAATCTTTTTCACATATTTATAGCGAGGGCGATTGCCCCGGGAAAAATAATTCTGTACACGGCGCAATACCTTATATACCTGTATCGCCTGATTTTGTCCATAATGGGCGCTTGACAACCGATATTTAATTAACGTATTTAGATATCACTACAAAGCATGAATTCATGAACCTGCTAAGAACCGATTGGTACCTGAATTGACATCTTAAACGACATAGCCGGGAGTGTCTTATGTATCGTTCACTATACGAAGAGATCAAACCGTTAATATTCAATGGCGAAAGTGGCGTTTTGAATATCGATTATGAATATGGCGATTCTGCAAGGATTGTATTAAACGAAGGTCTCATCGAAGGTGTCCTGACACAAAGGCTCAACGGAAAAGAGGCGGTGGAAACCATTGCAAAATGGGCCAGTTTCTCCGCCCGGTTCTCAAAAGATAAAAATGGCATTAATCAAAACCTGATCGCTATTGATACCAGTGATTTCTTATCGATTCTTGAGAAGGTCGATAAAATAATTAAAAAGATTAATACTGTCATTCCAAGCAATAATGCCATCTTCAAAGGGGACACCACGAAAGTTGATAAACATAAGCGCTTCTCTTCTGTCGATTTTAAAATCATGCTGTTACTGGACGGCAAGCGTCCCCTGAAAAAAGTCGTTCCCGAATCGGGCTATTCCGAACTTGACGTGCTGATCAGTATATTCAGGCTGGTGTCCAGCGGTATCGTCAAGTTTTTATCCGACAATGTGTCCATGCCGGATAATGAACGCGAAGCGTTCATCAGCACCTTATCGAACAAATTAACGGAGTTTGTGGGCCCGGCGGCGGCAATCCTGGTCCATGATGCGTTTCAGGCCCTTGGGCATGGCCCGGAAATGCTGGCCCGGGAAGAAATCCCCAAGATTATCGAATCCGTATACGACCCGCTGGACAAAAAAGAACGCGAAGCGCTCGCCCAGTGGAGCCTGGACTTTATGCAAAAATAGGCCTACCCCATCGAACGCCTGCCTTCTATTTTTTTGACAGCATCTCGAGGAAAAGACCGATAATTTTCGGATTCGGGGGCTGGTTGAATTTATTTTCAAACTCCCGACGAAAATTCAATATCGTCGGTTTCTCTCCAGAAATAAATTTCTTTATAAACTGGCGCCGACTCTCGTCTGCGGACACTTTTTCCTGGGAAGGGGGTTGGCATCGGTGGTAGGCCAGACGTTTTAAAAAATGTGCCACCAACTCAACAGACGGCTTTTTACCAAATGTGGCCTCAAACGATTTCCGATAAAGTAGAATCGTTGCATCACTTTCCATGGCAATCTTATCTGTAAATGCCACCTGGGGATCAACGTTCTCTTCAGCCGGTTTCTGCTTTTCCGCCGCTACCGGCCCGGGATTGCTTCTTTTCTTTCGACTCTCCTGCATCGACGTAAAATAATCGATCAGGTCGGCGGTGGGCAGATGCCCGAACTCTTCCAGAAACTCCTGTTCAAGCTGGGTGACAGAACCGTCACCCAGCGTGGCTACTTCTTTGACAGTCGCCAACATCAAATCCCAATGGGGGGTTTTATTTGTGTCTTTTTTCATTCCCATCGCTTTGCTGCTGGGTATTTTCCTCTACGAACGTTTTTTTTATGAAACTGCGTATTTTTATTTTTTTGTCAACCGACCGATAAAAATATTCATCGATTTCCTGAGGCGCTCAATTGCCTCTGCCAGTTGACCGGTTTCATCTTTCGAAGTCACCGAAATAACGGTCTTTAAATCCCCCTTGCTCATCTTTTCCGTTGCCCGGGTCAGATAGGATATCGGTTTGGTAATAGATCCGGCCAGAAGGAAAGAAATCAATAAAGTAACAACAAGGACTATCAGTCCGATCAGGAGAAAAATATTCTGAAACTTTTTGGCGGCTTTAAAAACGACGCTGTTTGGAACAATATCGACAATCGTCCCTAACCGCTGAACGCCTTCCCCATCCAGAAACACAGGTGCCATTGAGATCACATTATCTTTTTGCGGAACGGCACCTGTCGTTTTGCTGTTGATAATCTTTCCTGCAACCTGGGGAAAATCTGATTTAAAATTCGCTCCGGTATCTCTGTCCGCTTTTCCGCCCCATTCCTTCTCGGCATCCGGATGGGAATAATAATTGCCTTTACCGTCAATAAATACGAGCAGCTCGTCAGCATCGGCATTATCGCGTACCAGACGCAGAAATTTTTTGGCAATGACATTGAAGAGAACGATGCCCTTGAATTGCTTGTTCTGATCAAACAGGGGCGTCCCATACCGAATAACCGGCCGCAACGGCTGCTCAATCTTACCCCTTTCCCTGTTCAGGTCCAGAGGAGAAATCATCAGCGCGCCTTCGGGGAGTTTGGCGGTATCTGCAAAATAGTACCGGCTTTTTTTATTCTGGAGCTTCGATTTGTGAACAATATAACTCTTGTCATTATCCCGGTTCACCCGAACCACTTCCATCCCGTCAGAATTTAAATACCTGATCTGATTATAGATTTTCTTGTTTTCTGAAAAAGCCAGAAAATCTTTCTCAAGCGCTGCCACGGCACTGGCCGCATCTTCAATCCTGGCGTTGGCAACCCGTCTGGCCGCCGTTGAGTCTTTCAGATAAAAAAGATCACTGGAAACACCAGCCAGGAAATCCTCAACCTTTGAAGACACCAGCGACACCTTGTTGTTTAATTTACTGATACTGTTTGCCTTTACCGTATTGGTAATATTGTAAATACCGTAAGCACCTACAGACAATAATGGCAACAGCGCCACCAGTAAAAAAGCCAGCAATAATTTGTTTTTAATTTTTCTCATTTTCTTCTTTCCTTTCTCTGAAAACAGAATATATCATTTTATGGTGATTTATTGAATTGCCAAACGGGCAAGCCGTTACGCTCAATCCTGATGTAAAAATATTATGCAAAAATAATGCCGTAATTTTTAAATGCCGTGCATTCATACCTTTCGGGTTTGAGAACAAGACACGATCGCAAGCTGAAAAGAGTGTAAAGCGCGTTATAATTAAAACGAAAACAGGTGATTCTGTATTCAAAATCTGGTCCCGGCCGCCTTTTTACCTTTAGGAATCATACACGAATCCGGGTGATCTGGCCCGATGTGCTAAATCACACCGCCATTGGTACAATATCGTTGCGTCTCCTTTTTAATGGCGAATAAAAATGATATATTATACAGACATAAAATAGTTGCGTACCTTATATCTCTCTTTTTATCAAGAAAGCTGAAAAACAGAAAAAAATGTAATTCGTATTCCAGACACCGTAATCGACGCCGGAAATCCGGCGTACCGATCGGCGATCGGCAGGGAAATGGGCGGAAAAAACCCACCGAAAGGAGATAAACCATGACAATTGCTTTTATCGGGATGGGAACCATGGGTACACCCATGGCGATGAATATTCTCAATGCCGGATACGATCTGGTTGTGCACAACCGGCATCGAGACAGAGAAATACCACTTGTCGAAAAAGGCGCCACCCGGGCGCCCTCGCCGGCCGCCGCCGCCGAAACGGCTGAGATCGTGATTATCTGTGTCAGCGATACGCCGGATGTGGAAGAGATTGTGCTGGGCGAGAACGGAATTATCCGGGGAGCCGGGAAAAATACCCTTGTCGTGGATATGTCCACCATCAGTCCAGCGGCCACCCGCCGAATGGCCACGACGCTGGGAGAAAAAGGAATCCGGATGATTGATGCGCCGGTCTCCGGTGGATCCGAGGGCGCCATCAACGGGACCCTGGCCATCATGGCCGGTGGCACGCCAGCGGATGTCGAGACGGCCCGACCCGTGCTTGCGTCCATGGGGAAAACCATCACCCATGTCGGCCCTGTCGGATCCGGTCAGGTCACCAAAGCCATTAATCAGGTGATCATCGCGGCGACCTATCTCGGCGTAGCCGAGGGAATGACCCTGGGATTAAAAGCCGGCCTGGATATGGAAAAGGTGGTGTCCGCTATCGCCGGCGGCGCGGCCGGGTCCTGGGTGCTGGAGAACCGGTCGGCGTTTATGATCAAGAATGATTACCCCCTGGGGTTCCGCGTCCGACTCCACGCCAAGGATCTGAGAATCGCGCTGGAAGCCGCCCGTGAGATGGGAGCCGCCCTGCCGGTATCCGCACTGGTCGATCAGATCGAATCCGGCCTGATCGGCCGTGGGTATGGAGATGAAGACGTCTCCGCCATGGCACGCACCATTCGTGAGATGTCAGGCATTGACAGCTGACTGCGGACATATCAGGATCAACAGATTAGCTATTGACCTCATTGGGCCATATCCCTATGATATGAAATGATTTTACGTATATTTAAAAACCCAAAAAGAGGAGTTATGAAATGAAAAAAATGATGATTCTTTTTCTGGCCGCTGCATTGCTTTTCCCTTTCAGTGCCGGTGCAAAGACCTTGCGCCTTGCCATGGATGCAGACCCGGTATCACTGGACCCGCATGTCCAGCTTTCCGGCGGGATGCTGCAATACTCGCATCTGGTCTTCGATCCGCTGGTTCGGTGGACCAAGGATACCAAAATTGAACCCCGCCTGGCCGAGAAGTGGGAACGTATGGACGACCTGACCATGCGGTTTTACCTGCGCAAGGGGGTTAAATTTCACAGCGGCAACGAATTGACCGCCAAAGACGTGGCCTGGACACTCGCCCGTTTAAAAAGGAGCGGCGATTTCAAAGGGCTGTTTGAACCCTTTGCCGATCCAGTCATCATCGACGATTACACCATCGACATTAAGACCAAAAAACCATACGGTCTGCTGCTCAACATGTGTACCTACATCTTCCCGATGGATTCTAAATTTTACACCGGCACGGATAAAAAAGGTCATCCCAAGGATACCATCGTCAAGACCGAGTGGTCCTTTGCCAACGAAAATGAATCTGGAACCGGTAAGTATGTTGTGGCCGAGCGTGAACAGGGCCAGAAATGGGTGTTGAAGGCATTTCCTGATTACTGGGACAAGAACACGGGAAACGTCGATGAGATTATCCTCACCCCCATCAGCGAGGATGCCACCCGCGTGGCGGCACTGCTGGCCGGCGATGTGGATTTCATCATGCCGGTTCCCCCCCAGGATTTCGACCGCATTGAAAAGGCCGACGGGATCAAACTTATCACCATGACCGGCTCGCGAATCATCACTTTCCAGATTAACCAGAAACGCCGGGAAGAGTTTAAAAATGCCAAGGTCCGCCAGGCCATGGTATACGCCGTCAACAATGCCGGGATCGTTAAAAAAATAATGAAAGGCCGGGCCGGTGTGGCCGCCCAGAACTCTCCCAGGGGCTACCAGGGACATAATCCGGCGCTTCAACCGCGCTTTGATCTGGCAAAGGCCAGGCAGTTGATGAAGGAGGCCGGCTACGAAAAAGGCTTTACCGTCTCCATGATCGCCCCCAACAACCGCTATGTTAACGACGAGAAGATTGCCGTCGCCACGGCAGCCATGCTGTCCAAAATCGGTATCAAGGTCGATCTGAAAACCATGCCCAAGGCCCAGTACTGGGATCAGTTTGACGCTCAGGTGGCCGATATTCAGATGATCGGCTGGCATTCTGACACCGAGGATTCGGCCAACTTCTATGAATTTCTCTATATGTGTCCCAACAAAGAAACCGGTTATGGCCAGTACAACAGCGGAAACTACTGCAACAAACGGGTAGATGAACTCACCCTGGCCTCACAAAGTGAAACAAATGTGGAAAAACGGATGGCCATGCTGCAGGAAGTGGAAAAAATCCTGTACGACGACGCGGCCTTCATCCCCTTTCACTGGCAGATGCTCTCGTGGGCGGGCAGTGACAAGCTGAAAAATGCGAATGATATCATCAATGTAATGAACTTCCCCTATTTCGGCGACCTTATCATGAAATAGCCGGTTCAAACACGTTGATCTTACGTAGATACCGGGGAGTTGCTATCCGCACTCCCCGGTATGTACGAAAGCCGCATTTATCGTCACCGACGTTCACCACAGGCCAGACAAATAATTAATTATGTTTGCATTCATCATCCGCCGGGTCTTTCAAGCCCTTATCGTCATGCTGATCATCAGTCTCCTCGGATTTGCCATCAAACAATCCGTGGGAGATCCGGTCCGGGAAATCACGGGTATCTCGGTATCGGCGGAAGAACGTGACGCACTTCGTGAAAAACTGGGTCTGAATGACCCCTTTCTCGTCCAATGGGTTCGGTTTTTAGACAGGGCCGTCCATGGTGACCTGGGCAACTCATTCTATTTTAAACGCCCGGCTTTTGATGTTATTTTGTCCAAGGCCCCGGCAACCCTTGAGCTGGTCTTTGCCACGGCTCTTCTCGTTATTTTATTTTCCGTTCCCATCGGCATTTATGCGGCGGTTCGCCCCAATGCCTGGCCCGCCCGTTTCTTAATGGGAGCATCTATTGTAGGGGTATCCATCCCCGTTTTTCTGACCGCCATACTATTGATTTACATTTTCTCCGTCACCCTGGGCTGGCTGCCCTCTTTCGGCCGGGGTGAACTGATCGAGATATTTCCCGGCTGGAAATCGGGATTTTTCACCTGGGACGGTCTCGCTCACCTGGTCATGCCCTCGGTGGCCCTGACCACGATCATGCTGCCTTTGTTTATCCGCCTGGTACGGGCCGAAATGAAGGAAGCCCTTGAGACCGAATACGTCAAATTCGCACGGGCGAAAGGCCTGCGGCCTTCCCGCGTCCTGCTGCTGCACGCATTTAAAAATACGCTCCTGCCGGTGATTACCGTGGGCGGGGTCCAGCTGGGAATTCTAATCGCATTTACCATTCTGACCGAAACCGTGTTCCAGTGGAAAGGGATGGGATCCATGTTCATTGAATCCATTGAACGGGCCGATACATCGCTGACCGTTGCATACATGGTTTTTGTGGGGTTTATCTTTGTCGTGGTCAATACCATTGTCGATGTAATTTACGGCCTGGTCAACCCCATGGTGCGCGTGGCGGGAGGCAGGTCGTGACCCGGATCAAACAATTCTTCAATTCTTTTTTCTTTTACAGATTTATCCGCGACCCCGTTGCCATCGGGAGTTTCATCGTTCTGGCAGTCCTGTTTATCTCCGGATTTGGCGCACCGGTTATCGCTCCCCATAACCCCTATGACACGACCACGATCGACATCATGGATTCGGAACTGCCGCCTTTCTGGTATCCCGACAGCGACAGCCGTTTTCTCCTGGGGACCGATTCCCAGGGCCGGGATATGCTGTCCACCATGCTGTACGGCATGCGCGTATCGATCTTTATCGGGCTGGGCGCCGTGACCCTGCAGGCCTTTTTAGGAATCACCATCGGCCTGATTGCCGGATACAAGGGCGGAAGATTCGAAGCCTTCCTCATGCGCGTAGCCGATGTTCAGCTCTCTTTTTCCACCTATATGGTAGCCATCTTTTTCGGCGCTCTCTTTCAGGCGGCGTTCGGGATGGGGTTGTATGAAAATTTCGCCATCCCGATGCTGATCTTTATCATTGGATTCGCCGAATGGCCGCAATATGCCCGTACCGTCCGCGCCTCGGTCCTTGGCGAAAAGAAAAAGGAATATGTGGAAGCCGCCCGTGTCATCGGTCTGCCGTCCCGACGGATCATGTGGAACCATATCCTGCCCAACACGCTGACGCCGGTCCTGGTGATCTCCACGGTCCAGGTCGCCAACGCCATCATGAGCGAAGCGGCGCTGTCGTTCATCGGTCTGGGCATGCCCGTTACCCGGCCCTCTTTGGGCTCTTTAATCAAAGCCGGATTCGATTTCATTTTCAGCGGCTCATGGTGGATTACCCTCTTTCCGGGAATTATGCTGGTAATCCTGATTCTGTCGATCAACCTTCTGGGCGACTGGCTCAGGGATTTTCTCAATCCCAAATTGTATAAGGGGTAGACATGGGTCAACTGCTGGCGGTAAAGGATCTTACCGTTAAATTCGCACTCCGACGTTCGAGCCTGACCGCCGTCAATAACGTCTCTTTCTCTTTGAGCAGAGGAGAGCGGATGGGGCTGGTGGGCGAATCCGGAGCCGGCAAATCCGTTACCGGTTTTTCACTGATCAACCTGATCAGCAAGCCCGGGTATATTGATACCGGCAGTATCCTTTTCGAAGGACGGGAACTAACCGGCCTTTCGGACGAGGAAATACGTCAGATTCGCGGCAACCGGATCACAATGATTTTTCAAGACCCGATGATGACCCTCAATCCGGTATTAACCATCGGCACACAAATGGTGGAAACCCTCAAGGCCCATGGAAATATTTCCACCCGCAAGGCTGAAGCCGTTGCCATTGACAAACTTCGGCTGGTCCAGATTCCATCACCGGAAAAACGGCTGAGGCAGTACCCCCATGAGTTTTCAGGCGGGATGCGTCAACGCATCGTTATCGCCATTGCGCTGCTGACCGAACCGGCCCTGATTATTGCCGATGAACCGACCACGGCCCTGGATGTCACCATTCAGGCGGAAATCATGGATCTGTTGATCACTTTATGTGACTTATCAAAAATGGGGTTGATCCTGATTACCCATGATCTGGGCGTCGTCTCCGAAGTCACGGAAAAAATCGCCGTGATGTATGCCGGAAAAATCGTTGAAAGCGGCCCGACCCGGTCGATTATCAGCGACCCTTCGCACCCGTATACAAAGGGCCTGGTCAAAGCCATCCCCGGGAATATCCCTCCGGGAGAACCTCTGCATCAGATCCCCGGCATGATGCCGACCTTGACAGACATTCCGGCCGGGTGCTCGTTTCATCCCCGGTGCGAATACGCCGGCAATATCTGCACCACGCAAATTCCCGACCTTGCCCCGGTTCCTTCCCGGCAAAGTAACGTTGCCTGTCACATGATCAGTGGGCGTCTGGCTCCATCGGATATCGGCTCAGCCGCCCGCCGCAAGAGACAAACGGCCATCGCAGAGGAGTTACCTGCATGAAAAGAGACCGCGGTCTGTTATCCGTTGAAAACCTGGTGAAGCATTTCGATATTTCCGGCGGACTTCTTGACCAGTTGTCCTTTGACAAGGGACGCCTGATACGAAAACAGACCACGGTAAAAGCAGTCAACAACGTCAGCTTCACCATTCAGGCCGGTGAAACCCTGAGCGTCGTGGGCGAAAGCGGTTGCGGGAAATCCACCCTGGCACGAACCATCATGGGGCTTTATCCACCCGACAGTGGCCGCATTTACTATCAGTCCGAACGAATTGATCACCTCTCATCCCACCAGATGCTTCCCTATCGCGCTAAAATGCAGATGATTTTCCAGGACCCGTATGCATCTTTGAACCCGCGAAAAACCGTTCGGCAGACCCTGGAAGAACCGCTGACCTTTCACCATCGGAACCTGTCGCCAGGCCGGGTAAAGGAGAAGGTAGCCGAAGTGATGACGCAGGTCGGCGTGGCTCCCCAATGGGCCGGCCGGTATCCCCACGAATTCTCCGGCGGACAGCGCCAGAGGATCAGCATTGCCCGGGCATTGATGGTTGATCCGGAGTTTATCGTCGCCGATGAACCGGTATCGGCACTGGATGTCTCGATTCAGGCCCAGATTTTAAACCTGCTGATGAATGCCCAGAAAAAACGGGGGCTGACATATCTTTTTATTACCCACGACCTGTCCGTGGTGGCCCATATCAGTACACGGGTGGCCGTGATGTACCTGGGGACACTGTGCGAACTGGCGCCGAGGGCCGAACTGTACGCCGCGCCGCGCCATCCGTATACCCGGGCCCTGTTATCGGCCATCCCCAAGCTGGGCCGGAAAAAACAAAAACACATTCGCCTGAGTGGCGAGGTACCCACCCCGATCCATCTACCGGGCGGCTGTGTGTTTCATGGCCGGTGTCAATATGCCGATGACCGATGTCACAGGGAAATTCCAGAATTGAAGCGTTTATCAACCGGTACATACGTCGCCTGCCATGCGGTGGAAGAGGGCCGAAACCAGCCCTGATTTCTCCGACAACGCCCCTGCCGCATCCCAATCAAATAACTCTCGTTTCCGGAAACAGGTTATCCATGGCAATAACAGGGTAATTTGTAACCACTTGGCCAGATCGGGTTCTATAATCGTAACAGACATGAATGCTATTGACCTGATGTAAATAGCGACTTATTTTATCCACCAAACAGACATGAAGGAGCTACCATGAATATCGATCGGTTTGTTTTTGCTTTTGCCGGTGCCGTTATCCTTATTAGCATTCTATTATCTATTGTTCACAGTCAGAACTGGCTCTGGATTGCCGCCTTTGTGGGCGCCAATATGCTCCAGGCCGCATTCACCGGATTTTGCCCACTGGCAATGATTCTCAAAGGTATCGGCATTAAACCGGGCGAAGCCTTCAAATAATCACAGAAAGGAATCAACCCCTATGCCGATTTACGAATATCAATGTGACGCGTGCCACCATACTTTTGAACAACTGGTGATATCAAAAAACGACAAGCCGTCTGATTGTCCTGAATGCGGCGCAAAGAAGGTCCGGCGGCTGATGAGCTGTAGCCGCTTTGTCAGCACATCCGGTTCCGGCGGCGGTGGATGTGCACCGGGCGTATCCAGTGGGTTTTCCTGAGGGGCATAAACGATGAACGTGACAGTCTGTCACGAAAAATAAACCCTGTGTCCGATTTCTTTAAAATATGGCGGAATTTCCGGCTCGAAATTATGAATCTTCATCGGGCCGCGAGGCCAGATTGGCGACTGTGGTTTCACAGATGCGGCCGCCAGTCCATATATTCAGTCTGGTAAAATCGTGGTGCAAGCGGTCATGAACGTCGTGCCATGGGCCGCCGCCGACGGCGGTGATCGCCTTGGCCGCCAGGCCGCGCATCACCGGGTCTGCGGCGTGGGTGTATGGCACCAGATACGGTACCGCATCGAGAACCCGCGTCGGCTGTCTCTCGGCTAACCGTGCCAGTCCCCATAGCAGACCACGCTGCAACCCTTCGTGTTCAAGATAGTTCATATCTTCCCGTAAATACGATACCAGGATATGGGAAAATTCCGCCGCTAAAAGGGGGCTGCGGGCCAGAATCTCTCCCATGGCTTCGGGAGACCCCCACCCGACCCCCCCGGACTCGTCGTTTAAATTCCACATCAGCCGCCGCATGACCACACGCGCCGACTCCGGGTCAGTTTCGGCCATCTCCGCTACCACGACGCCCATGGCAATGATCGCACGCCAGCGAATCTGTTCATCAATATGATAAAAAAAAGAAAAAAGGGGATTGACGACCTGACGCGGGGGCAGCCGGCGGATCATGGCAAGGGCATGATCGAAATCATCCTGGCGAAACAACGACAATATTTTGGCTTTAATCTGCCGGCCGGTCAGCCGCTGAGGTTCCATTTTGCATTCGCTAAAAAGAGATAATTTCAAACCCGTCATCGCGATACCGGGTCATGGCCGGGTGACCGGCAATATCGGCCAGCAACGGGAGGCCTTCCGCTTTTGCCGCATCAAGCGTCCCCAGTTTCTTGGCACAGGCCCGGCAAACCCCTTCAACCAGGCCGGCGGCCCGGGATTTTTCCCAGAGGCCGTGAAGCGGATGGTCCGGCCTGGCCAGTTCAGGAATCAATTGCGTGGCGGCCCCTTCAATAATAATTTTGGCCTCATACCCCTTTTCCTTCATGTCCAGGGCATTGAGCAGTACGTGAATAAAACACATCGGATCGCCATTGAATACAAACAACGCCATCTTTTTCACTGGATCCTCCTGATTCAACTTTCTTCCCAGAAAATACAATCTTCCGGGCAATATTTAATCGCCTCGTTTACCTCCGCTTCGGGATACCGATCCATTTCAATCATTTCAACCATCCCGGCATCATTGACAAAAAAAACAGCCGGGCACACGGCAATACAGCTCTCGCACAGGTTGCATTCATTTAAGTCAATACACGGTTTTCCCATGACGATATCCAAAACAGATAAAAGCGCATGTGGCCGCATGCCAATCTGACACACGGCCGCATCGAGATAGTCATCTATTCTCCGACGATGGCAGCGCCGATCTTTTGTCCCCACTCAAAACACGCGTCCAGGGAATTGCCGTCCGGTACATACTGAACTCTAAGGCCCGGGTCTACGATCTCCAGCTTCATCGCTTCGAATTCCTTATTGATCTTCTTTACTGCTTCACCGCTCCACCCATAAGAGCCGAATGCCGCCGCCAGTTTATTCTGGGGCCGCAGGCCCTTCATGTAAACCAGCATGTCGGCAACCGTGGGGAAAATGTTATTGTTCAGGGTCGGTGATCCCACAACGATCGCACCGGCATCGAGGATCTCTGTCATCACATCGCTCCGATGCCATTTACGAAGGGTCATCGGGCGCACTTCCACGCCCTTGTCATCAATACCCGCTGCAATGGCATTGGCCATCACCTCTGTACTCTGCCACATCGAGTCGTATACCAGAACCGCTTTTTTCACTCGCTCCTGGTTGGCCCAGCGAACATAGGCATCGATAATTTTCTGCGGATCTTTCCGCCACAAAATACCATGATCCGGGCAGATCATGTTGAACTCCAGCCTCATTTCCCCAACCGTTTTCAATAATTTGAGCACCTGGGGTGAAAAATGCATCAAGATATTGGCATAATACTTCTTTGCATGGGGCATGATGGCATCACCAATCACGTCATCAAATTTCTCGTTTCCGGCATAATGCTGCCCAAAAGAATCGCTGGAGAAAAGAATTTTATCCTCTTTGATATAAGTATACATACTGTCGGGCCAGTGTAACATGCGGGTTTCTAAAAACGTCAATGTCCGTTTGCCCAGGCTGAGTTCGTCACCGGTTCCCACCACTTTAAAATTCCAGTCACGATGGAAATGGTTTGACAACCCCTTTTTGCCCATTTTTGAACAGAATATCGGTGTCTCTTCACCGACCCTGCGCAATACCTTTTCCAGAGATCCTGTATGATCCATCTCGGTATGATTGCTGATGATATAATCGATCTTATCGGGCGAGATCACCTGAGAAATATTATTCAACAACTTATCTGGAAAATGCCCCTTATCCTTAACCGTATCAATCAGGGTGACCTTTTCATCTACAATCAAAAACGCATTATAGCTCGATCCAAACGGAGTTGAATACCCATGAAAATCGGAGATATTCCAATCGTTCACACCCACATCAAAAATTCCGGGGGCGATTTCTACTGGTTTCATTTTTCCTCGTCCTTAATAAAATATATACTAAAACGAAGTAACCCGGCATGCCCTTTCTGCCCGCTTATATAACCCGGCAGGCGAAAAGGCATGCCCCGCGAAAACCTTATCGGTTACCAAATATTATTCCTCTTTTTCGAAATCATCTTTCCCGGCACCACAAACAGGGCACTCCCAGTCATCGGGAAGGTCATCAAATGATGTCCCGGCAGCGATATCATTATCAGGATCTCCCTCTTCGGGATCGTACACATAGCCACAAATCGTACAAACATACTTGTCCATTAAAATGCCTCCTTTTAAAATGATTACTATTTATTTTGTTGCGTCAAAACACGGATACGCTTTTCAATTTCAGTACAGACTTCCTGCATCACCGGCTTTGATTGACCGGCCGGGTCCGGCAGGTCCCAGTTTATTGTTTCTACGCCCTCGATATTCGGGCACGCCGATTCACACCCCATGGTCACAATCATTTCAGGACGATGAACATCAATGGTCTTGTCAAGTGACCGGGGCCGGGCAAAAGCCAGGTCGATCCCTTTTTCCGCCATGACAGCCTGCATGACCGGATTGACTTTTTCGACAGGTTTGCTGCCGGCGCTGATGGCATCTATTTTATCTCCCCCCAGATAACGGGCGAAGGCCGCGGCCATCTGGCTGCGACATGCATTTTCCCGGCAGGCAAAGATGATCCGTTTACGCATTGTCAGTGGCTTAACGATCCTTTCGACCGCCTTTTCCACCTCTTTTTCAACCGTTTTATGCACTGCCAGATCGCCGACATTTTCCACGCCCCGATACGTCAGGCTGCCACCGTATTCAGCCGAAACGGCATCAAAGAAATACCGGGTAGACAGCTCGATGGCTTCAAACAGCTGCTTACCCCGGCTGGCGCCTACACTCAGCAGGAATCCCTTCCGTTGTGCAATCCCCGGTTCTTTCAGTTTAAACCGATATTTTCGCGCCCAGAACACCTGGCAGCGGTCGATCAGCGCCTTCAGCTGTGCCGTCATATTGTAGAAAAAAACCGGCGTGGCAACCACGATCACGTCCGCCTCGGTGATCAGCGCGTAGATATCATCTTCCATATCGTCCCTGAGCGGACAAAACCCCTTCCGTTCACAGGCCGTCAATTCGCGGCAGGGTAAAATATTCCGCCTGGATGCATCAACCATGACGGTGCGCGCACCGATACCGGCAGATGCTTCGAGAAACCGGTCCAGCAGGAACCGGGTATTTCCCTTCTTCCGGGGACTGCCCTGTAATCCGAGAACCAACATATTTTAATCCTTATCTTCTACTTCTTCCGGTGACATTTTTTGCAGGAAGTCGGCCCCGCCGGCTTCTTCATTTTTTTCATCTTGCGGTGACAGGAAAGGCATACTTTCTTCATCACCTGCTTTTTCTTCAATGCCCCTTCCGCCTTCATTTTTTGAATGGCGCCGGCTTCCTTCGGGAACACGCTGTGGCAGTGCATACAATCGCCCAGGTTATCCTGGTGCTGGCGATGTGGAAACCAGACAGCACCCTTCTTCCCGGCATCCAGCGTCATTTCTTCGGCACCATTATTGTCTGTACCGGCAACCGATATAGCCAGTGCCGCCTCCATAATAAGCGCAATCATCAATAGAATAAATAGAATAGAGCCAACCCGTTTCATAAAATTTTCAACTCCTTATCGACAGTCACCTGCGAGCAGTTATATTCGCTTGGCCTTATGCTCCCCCGTCCAGGGTGCATTGTGAAAAATCTATTTCCTGCCCACACTTTGCGCATTTATGTGTTTTATCAAATTCATCCGAGAAGATCTCTTTCTTTTCCCCGCATTCGGGACACTTGCAAACGAAACTCCGGAGGTTCTTATTATGCTGAAAACCTGGGCAATGTTGAGGTGTCGTCATGTCTTCCTCCTTCATTTGATTCTATTAACCGGTGACCTTAGCGGCAATTTCCTTGCCGTAGTCGTGGGCCATCTGCAACCCGCCACCCAATGATGCCGATTTCAAACGCAGCGGTCCACTGACCATTTCCATCTTAAAAATATGTTTCATTGTATCAAAGATGCGATCCGGAGCTTCCCCGCTCCAGCCAAAAGCACCGAAAGCCCCTCCGGCCTTGCCTTCCAAATCGGCTTTTTCCGCCAGAAAAAGAAAGGTTTTCATCCCCTGAATCATATCGCCATGATACGTCGGCGCACCGAAAACGTACCCGTCATATCCATTTATTTCACTCACGTTATTCACTTCGGTTATCTTCCGTATCGTGACATCAACGCCGGAAATGCGAAGTCCCTCTCCAATCAGGTTGCCGATTTCTTCTGTTTCACCGGTCCGGGTGGCAAAAATAATGAGCACTTTAGCCATTGGTTTCCTCCCTCAATCAGTCAATATATTTTTAGATTTGAACAGATAACGTCTAAATTTAATTGTCGGTATTTTCATTTATTCTTTTCTGTTTTCTCAAGAAATTCCACGAATGGCACAAATAACCCTTTTTAAAACATGAAGGTGCCATCCGTGGTTGCACGGGTGATACCTGCCGGCACCACACCACTGATATTCCCCGGACAGATCTTACTTGATACGACTGTCACTTCCCTTAAAGCCACAATCTGGTGTATAACACGTTGTATCTATAAATTCACATTTTTCTTTACATGACGGGCACGCATCAGGCGGCGAGTTCGCCGTTAATTCATACCCGCATTTTCCACATTTCCAGACAGGCATCGGGTGCCTCCTTACCATTCTGGTATCGGGCGAATGTAAAAACGAAATCCATTATTTCGCATGGACGACCTTCTATTGTGACGGGTTTCGATGGTTACCCGCGGCCGTCCTATGCTTTCCACAGCCCGTGCAGATTACAATAAGCCCGTGCGGTTACCTGGGCTGCGGAAATATTAAAAGTGGCCTCCGGAACATCACCAGGTTTTAAAAACTGAAAATACGATTTTCCATCGGCGACAACTTCAATCCATTCAATATAATGTTTGTCTTCCATGGGATGGGCAACATCACCTACCTTTACCTTCACCACACCATCGGCCACTTCAACGACCGGTACATGCTTTTCTTTAGCTGCATCAACCGTGTTTTCGGCCTGTTTGATCATGGAAGCGCCGCAGCAAACCAGCTCGCCAGCCCCACCATGCAAAACGGCTACGATATTTCCACAGATATTACATTTGTATACTTCATGTCTCTCAGCCATTTTTCTTCTCCTTCAAATAATAGAGTGATTGGTTTACCAGTTTTCTCCCAGCAGCTCAAAATGAGCCTGGGGATGAGCACAGGCAGGACACATCTGCGGTGCTTCGGTGCCTTCGTGCAGGTATCCGCAATTTCGACAGCGCCATACCACGCTTTGTTCGCGCTTGAATACTTTATCTGCCAGGATATTTCCGGCCAGGTCCAGATAGCGTTTTTCGTGTTGTTTTTCTGCCACGGCAATCGCCTCAAAAATGGCCGCAATGGCGTCATGCCCTTCATCTCTTGCCACCTTGGCGTAACCCGGGTACATTTCGGTCCACTCAAAATTTTCGCCGGCCGCCCCCGCTTTCAGATTATCCACCGTCGAACCGATCTCGCCGGCCGGAAAAGCACCGATGATTTCAACCTCACCGCCTTCAAGTAGCTTAAACAACCGTTTGGCATGTTCGCGCTCCTGATTGGCCGTTTCCTCGAAAATATCAGCGACCTGGACAAACCCTTCCTTGCGCGCTTTTTTGGAAAAATACGTATACCGGTTACGTGCCTGGGATTCACCGGCAAATGCGGTCAGAATGTTTTTTTCCGTCTGCGTGCCTTTTAAATTTCCCATATCCTGTCTCCTTTTGTTTCGTGTTGATAAAGTATTTATTGGCCGCGATGATTCAGAATACCGCTATTCAAATCGGCAAAACGCCCGCTGTACATGAGAATGGCCTGTATTTAATCGCTCATGGCCGGTGCCGACCGGGCGGATAACGGCCGGGATAGCCCCTCATCTGAATCACACTCCTTTTTCCACCACCCCTTTTTTATGTGAGCGGCTTTTTCTTTTGCGGCCAGCTGCTTGATCTTATACGCCGAATCCCGAATTACGCCGTAGAGAATACCGCAGCCGATATCTTCGCGTTCGGCATCCCCCTGATCAGCCAGTTGAATCATTTCTTCCACCAGGCACAATGCCTGGGCAATGTTGTCATTGCAGGGTTTCATGTTCACAATCCCAGAGCCTTGCAACCGGCCCGTTTTTCGTTACCGCTTAACGGAAACGATATCAAAAAAAAATGCCACGCGCTTTTCAATAATTTCGTTTCTCGACAATACCCGTTTCATCCATACATTTTATTCATATTTTTCACAGGCACTCTACCGCGACGTTTGAATCTATTTATACAAAATACATGCCAGGATTCACCGCGCCCTTAAAACAATCAGTTATTGTATATATACAGATAGATAGGTATTTCAAGCGAGCCGTCCGGCCATGTATCATATCCCGGAAAGTGAGACAGTTATAAATCGCCCGTGGTCCAATCTCCGCCATTTTTCATCCTAACTATCTATATTACCATTGAATATACTGATGAGACACAATCTCTAACCTTGATACACTTATGTATCGCTTCGATCAGCTGCCCGTTGCTGTTACCCGGATATATTCAGCTGTTGAAGGATATGGCCAATTGCGGTACCATTTACCCTCAAAAGACGGACCTGCCGGTGAAACGACCGCGAATAAATATTGGGACTGGAAGTCATCACACAAATGATTGGGAAAAAAACACGCAAAATCTTCATCCGGGCCTTGCTCGTATTAATCATATTCGGCGGGATAACGATTCTTCTGGACCTTCTCATCCACTACCCTCTGTTTCAACGGTATTTGATCCGGCAGATCGCCGACACGACGCAATATGATATCCAGACGGGGAAAATCCGAATTGGTTTTCGGACAGGGCTGGGAATCCATGTATCCAAATTGACCGCCCGGTCCAGAAACTCGGCGCTTAAGATAATAGCGGACAGCGTCGATATCTCCTTTGCGTATCGGAAGCTGCTCAATCGTCAGCTGATTCCCGAAAGGGCGTATGTCAAAAATGCCCGCATCATTATAAACCCGCAGCAGAAAACGACCGGCCCAGTGTCAACGGCGGCGGATCAGGTTCTGGTCGTCGAACAGTCCATCGGGACATTGTTTGGCGGTTTTAAGCGGGTAATGCTGAAAAACGCGAACCTGACCCTGTTGAACAGTGATTATGGTATTCAGCATCTGAACGCCACCATCCGGGAAATCGGCAGGGGCCGCGACGGGCGCATCATCGACCTTGACGGTCTGCTTGATATTGCCGATATAACCACGAAGTTCCAATGGAAAGGCACCCTTGCCCGCGCCCCGAATGGCGGGGATCACTTTTTTACCCAATCGACCTTGACCGTTACGGATTTACCACTGGCCCATTTTCCATGGCCCCGCCACGTACCGTTTGAAACGGGCCGCGCCTCGGGGGAGCTAAATATTTCCGGAATAATCGGCGCCGATATTTCGGTCAGCGGCCGATTCGCGGCTGATAATCTTCGCTTCTCCGTAGTAAGGGGCGACCGGACAAAAACCTACCATATCCCGCATACGGATATGAATATCATGAGCCGGATTGGCCTCCAGGCGATTCACATTGAAAAGCTGACCTGCCGGTTACCGCAAACAAGCCTTTCGCTGGCCATGCAATTGGACTGGCGCGAACCGTCGAGCCCGAAGATGGATCTTGATATCCGCACCTCGCCGATACCCCTGGCCGCTTTTAAACATATTTTCCCGACGCCCCTGGTCCCGGAATGGATAAAGACCCGGCTGTTTCCTTTATTTTCAGGCGGAACTGCCCGGTTGGACCGATTCAGGTTAAATGGGACCATCAACCAGATCAACAGCCTGAATCGACCTGGAAATGCCAAGGTCCTCGAGCTGCGCCTGGCGCTTGAAGGACTGACCGCCCTGGCCGGAAATACCGGCCTTCCCGTGACGCAACTGGGGGGCAACGTCGCCATTGCCGACGGTCAGCTATTGATCACCGACGTCAACGGGCATTTCGGACGATCGGATCTTCACCAGGTCACCATGACCTGGCCGGATCTTTACGGAAAATCAGATGCATTCCAGATCGGTATTAAGGGAGATTTTCGCCTGGCGGATTTAAAACGCCAATCCGGACAACCCATACTGCCCGGCGTGATTCGTCGCGAAATCGACCCGGTCAGTACGGCCCAGGGACAATTATCCGCTGATATCGGGCTGTTTTTTCCCGCTCCGCAGCAGCCGCCCATCCTGAAAGGCGTGCTGAAAGTAAAAAACGGCCGGATCACCCATTCTGCGCTCCCCCTGCCGCTCGACCTTGCCGATGCCCGCTTTATTTTTAATGGGAAAAATCCGGCTCAGCTCGATGCCGCCGGCCGTTGGGGCCAATCGGATATCTCAATTTCCGGGACATTCGGACTGCCCTGGGTGGCAGGCAAAAAAAACCATATCCCGTTGAACTTGGACATTGACGCCGATGCGGACCTCTCCGACTTATTGACAATACGGCAATGGCAGGCGCTTCCCGCCAGATTCCGCATATTTTGCAGCGACATCGAGACCGTGGCCGGCCATGTCGCCGCCAGGTTTAATGTGCGCCGTGCCGCGTCAACGATTGAAGATACACAAATTACCGGCAATTTTTCCACATCGCATATCACGCTTGCCCATCCGGACCTGAAACTGCCTCTGGATATTCAAGATGCCCGGCTGGAGCTGTCCGGTTCCGGCCAGGGACAATTCACCGCCAGCGGGCGATGGGGCCAATCCCCTTTTACCGCCGATGGCGGCCTTGTTTCACTGGGGAAAACCATGGAAATAAACATAGTGACCCAGGCGGATGCCAACGAAATACTCAAAAGTTCCTTTGCCGGAAAACCGTCGGCGATGGCCTTCAATATACCGCTTCCCGGCCGGCTGCAAATCCGTAAAAATGATGCCCGATGGATCTTTAACGGGGAAATCGGCCTGGATGATGTGGAAATCCGCCTCCCGTCCTTAACGCTCTCTCCCCCTGGAAAAGACAATCGGCTGACCTTTACGGCCGAATACGGATCCGCTTCAGGAATCACGCTGGACCACGTCCGTTTCTTCAAAAATAAATCCCGCCTGGACGTAAAGACCACCCGGTCCGCCCTGCCGGACGGAAAGCTTTCTTTCGAAATTCTGGCTGAGCGCTTTAACCTGAAAGACCTGGGGCTTCAAATGCAGGGCCGCCATGCCGATAAAAGCCGATCCGTTTCGGGAATGGTGGCCGGGCGTTTAACCGGCAGCCTGCCCGCCCGTCATACGGCCACAGCGCGCCTGAATGGTCATCTTGTCGTAACCGATCTGATATTATCTGAAGCGGTTGACCCGCCCCGCTACAACGCCGATCTTCGGTTTAAAGACAAAACCATCGAGATCGCCGCTTTGACCTTTCCACTGGGCGGCAGCAGGGCCGTCCTGCAGGGAAACCTGACCCGCGGGGATCACATACAAGGCCACCTGGTACTCAATGCCGGCACCGTTGATATACCGCATCTCATCAGGCAATTCGGTACTGAAGCTTCACCGAAATCCGGCCCGTCAATTCTCGACCGCTTATCCGCGTCGGATCTGGATCTTTCCATAACGGTTCGTAAGGCCATATGGAAAGGAATCGACCTGGGATTGCTGCAGGCATCGGTTCGCTATCAGGATTCGATTTTACGTGTCCCCAAGGCGGTTTTCACCGCACCGGACAGTTTCATCAAATTATCCGGTACGCTGGCCGGCCGGGACCGTTCCGGGATCTCGCTGCTGACCTATATAAAAATAGACGAAAAACCCCTGCATACCCTGTTAAATGGATTTGACATCCATACGGACCGGATTGACGGGACCACCTCCCTGGAAGGCGGCCTGTTCTTCGGTGGCCGGACAAAGGCTGAAATCCTTCAAAATATGGCCGGCCAGTTTAACATCCAGATAACGGACGGAGAAATAAAAAATTCTAATGTCCTGCTTAAGCTGATGGATTTTCTAAGCATTCAGAATATTTTTGTGAAAAAGCCCCCGAGTGTCTTAAAAGAGCGTTTTTATTTTAAAAGTATTCAGGGGCATGTCAACGTACAGAAAGGATCCCTGAAGGCCGATCGACTTTTCATGAAAAGCCCGGTTTTCAATGCGGCGGCAAAGGGTTATCTGGATTTACCCAAAAATCATATGCAGGTCGCTCTGGGCGTTCAGCCCCTGAACACCATCGATTTTTTCGTCAGCAAAATCCCCATTTTGGGACATATTCTTACGGGTAAAGAAAAAACGATCCTCGTATACTACTTCAAAGTCCGGGGACCAATTGAAAACCCCACACTTAAGCAAGTCCCCTTCAACAATCTGGGCAAGGCCCTCGCCGGATATTTTAAGCGGCTGTTTCTAACCCCGGCCCGCATACTATTCAAGATATCCGATACCCTGGGAGACATCGGCAAAGGGATTCAGTCCGACGCCCGGCCACCCAAGATAACAAACGAACGGTAATCATAAAAATGCTTCTCCGATAAAATTCAAAAATTTATTGTCCACATATTTTTCGCCACTTGTGATTTTTTTCTACCTCGGTTATTTATTTTTCCGACTTTTCAGAACAACACCGCTATTGACGTTTTAAGGAAAAGAGTTATCGTAACTCATGAAGAAAGACCTTTACAAAAGAGGAGTACACAATGCTGACCCTGGAAGAAATTTCACAAGATGCCGATCTTGTAAATGCCATTGACTGGGAAATGACGCCGGAAGAAGCGGTTCGACTGTATCTGGAATGGGGAAATAACTGGGCCCGGGGAAATTATGTGATTCGGTCAAAAGATGACGTGACCCATTATTTTGTCGCCAACACCTGGGGAGATACTCCAGTCATTTATCTGATCCGGCGCAACTCCGAAGAAGCGGAAGAACTGGCGAAAATAGACCTGCCGGCTGAGCTGACGCCTTCCTTTCTGGATTCCATCGGGCATAACAAGGGGGTGTGGGCGGTGGAAGGAGATGTCCGGGAGTGGTTGAAAAGAAAGGTGAACGCGAATTAGCCTCTCCGTTTACAATTAAGATAGTCCCGACTTTATATCCGGGATGCCTGCCGCCCGGTATACCGGTAAAATCGCATACCGGCTTACTTTGCATGCTGACCGCAGTAAACTACCGGTCATCCACGGGAATATAAACACACTCATCCGGGCCGCAATAATCGCCCGTATACAACGACTTGGGCCGATACAGCGCCGGTTTGGACGCTGCTTCACCGAAACGCTCCTCGAGCACATGGGCAGTCCATCCGGCAATCCGGGAAACAGCAAACACCGGGGTAAACAGATCCACCTCAATCCCCATGGCATAGTACAAAGAGGCGCTGTAAAAATCGACATTGACAAAGATATCAACTCCCTTACGCGCTTTAAAAGCCGCTTTTCCTGCCTTTTCCAGGGCAGTGGAAATTTCATACCACTGGGGCTGCCCCATCCGTTCACCAAGGACTTTAGACATGGGTGCCAGGATATGTGCCCGGGGATCGTCCACCTGGTAGACGGCGTGCCCCAGACCAAAAATCACCCGCCCGGCATCCAGCTCCTGCTGAACATACGCGTCAACCTGATCAACCGCACCGATCTTCATCAGCATTTCCATCACCCGCACATTGGCACCCCCATGCAGCTCCCCGGACAGAGAACCGATCGCACCCACTATCGATGAGTACATGTGAGCCCGGGTAGAAGCAATCTGACGGGCTGTAAACGTAGACGCATTAAAGGAATGCTCGGCGTGCAACACCAGACAGACATCGAAAAAACGCGACAGGTCATCATCCGGAACCTCGCCGGATAACATATATAGAAAATTGGCCGCATGCCCCAGGTCCTCCCTGGGGGGAATTACTTCCCGACCCTTTCGAATCCGGTGCCAGCTTGCCACCACCGTGGCCAGCCGGGCCACCAGGCGGACAGCCATGCGAAGATACGCCTCACGATCGGCCTGTTTTGCATCCGGATCATCACTGGCCAGGGCCGCGATGGCCGTCTGCAAGACATCCATGGGCTGGGCATCGGCCGGGAGCATTCTTAAAATATCAATAATACTATCCGGAAGCCGACGTTCAGATGCCAGTTGTTTCCTGAATCCGGTCAATTCATCGATATCCGGTAGTTTTTCATACAAAAGAAGAAAAACAATTTCCTCGTAGGTACTGCTCTTTGCCAGATCTTTTGCCAGATAGCCCCGGTAAATCAGCTTGCCCGCCGCACCATCCACTTTGCTGATATGGGTACTGGCAACAACGACCCCTCTTAAACCAACATCAATGGTTGGCTTACAATCTTTTTCCATGATTGCTACATCCTTTCGCTAAGGCCCATAAGCCGGATATGATATCCACCCGATATTTTGGTCACCACTCCCTTATAAATCAAAATCCCTTTTGATATTACTTACTGAGCAGCATATAGAATTGTCTGATATTAACAGACGATTTTCCCAATAGTGATGTACCAACCAGAAATTTATAAATCAGTCGAATACAGACTGACCAACCTTACACAACGCCGAACGTCAGCCGGGCAGCAATTTAGAATTCCGATAGGGACGGCACATAATGCGAATGTAAAAAACCGACAAACGGCCATAGGTATGCCGCAACGAATTTACGGGATTCAACAAAAAAGCCAGCCGAAGGTGACCCATACCGTACACCACCGGGCAGTGGTGCGGCCGGTATGGGTCGATATAAAAATACCAGCCAACACGGTCTGCTTACGTACAACCGCACCTTACGGCAACGACCTATTGCTCAGAGGTACAATTCGGGCAACGGGTTGCTTTGATTGGAATCTCAGAAAGACAATACGGGCAGTCCTTCGTGGTAACCTCTTCCTCTTCTTCCGGGCCTTCGAGCTTTTCCTGCAGCCTGTTCAGCTTCTTAACGACAAAAAAGATGGCCAGCGCAATAATAATAAAATTGATGATAGTGTTGAAGAAAACACCGTATTTCATAAGTACCGGCTCCACGCCTTCGGCTCCCTCTTTGAGGGTAATCGCAAGATTGGAAAAATCAACGCCGCCGAGCAGCAATCCAATCGGGGGCATGATGACATCGCTGACAAACGATGCGATAATTTTACCAAATGCACCACCGATAACAATACCGACGGCCATGTCAACCACATTACCCTTTAAAGCAAATTCTTTGAATTCCTTCATCATTCCCATGAGTTTACGCCTCCTGTTTCTGGTACCGGTTCAGATGTTCGCACCAAGATCAAATGTTAAAAGAATTTTATTTCCGTTTACCGGGTCCATCTGCCCGGCAACCGAAATAGGCCATTGGAAAGCCAAATAACAGGCATGCCTCCGGATTGTCAAGCTGGTATTCCTCTCAATGGCCGGGGAGGCGCCGGGATCTGCCCTGTTTCCCCGCAAATCCTGCCGGCAGGCATATTCCTGTTTTCAGCTATGAAATACCAATGATTTCACCGTTACGGGAAACACCTGTTTTTCGACCAGGGGACTGCCGATATCAATCCAGTCGCCCTCTGTCAGGTCCAGTTCATCCAGTGTTAACAGGTTGGTTTTCAGCGTGGTTTCCCGGCGGATGACATTGCCAACGCTGCAGGCGATATCCCCTTTGAAAATCAGAATAATGGGGATATTATTGGCCACAGAACGGGGCAGCGAAGCTTCGATGGCATGAGCAAATAATTCCACCTGAGGATAGGAGTTCCGGACCGGGTCCCGGAAATACAGGGCCACGATCTCTTCGCCCTCTTTTTGGTCGAAACGACAAAAAGCCGCATGAATCTCTGATACGATGTGGGGTATGCTCAGCCGGGTTCGATCCACATCCACCCGGATAACGGGAATATTCTTAATGGGAAATGTCATCCGGTCATCCATGAACCCGGAAGACCCGGAGATAGATAACGAATGCGCCCCCGCCCCGATAACCGTGGCCCGGATCTTGTTTACCGGTTCGATCACCGGCGCAACCAGCCGGGGCATCAAATCGTTGATTTTTCTGGCCAGCGGTTTTCCGATGTCATTGTGATTGCCGTTCCCCCCGTACAGCAGTTCGGCGACGCCGCCGGAAAAAGAATACGCATCGATATTTCCTGGAAAATCCAGATCACCTGTGACCATCAGCTTTCGGGCCAGCGGTGAGACGGCCGGGCCGCTGATAACCTCTATCAGAACAGCGGCCAGGCTGGCGGCGATTTCATCCAGGGCCCTGGCGGGCAGCCGGTCGCCAAGTTGCAGGTCCATCCCCAGGTCATCCATTACCTGCCGGGCCGGTTCGTCAATCCGTTGGATTTTCCCCTTGGCATCCACGGCGATTAAACGCCCTCCCACGGCCACACAGCTAGTGGAAACAATGGTGCCGTTCCGGCAAATAGCCATATTCGATGTGCCGCCGCCGATATCACACGACAACAGGGTCTGGCCGGTTTTCCGGGATTTGTCCTGGACACCGGATCCCATCGCGGCGATGATACTCTCAAAATTGGGCCCGGCTGCGGCCGCCACAAATTTTCCCGCATCATTGGACAAGGCCGCCACAATCTGTTCAGCATTGGCTTTTTTGGCTGTTTCGCCGGTGATAATAACTGCACCGGTTTGAACATCTTCAGGTGCAATTCCCGCCCGCCGATACTCCTGCTTGAGAAACGCCGTTAACCTGTCAATATCGATGGTTTGATGATTCACCAGCGGAGTATCGATGATTTCCCCCTCGAAAATCACCTGCCGGTCTTCGATAAAAAACCGTTTGGATCTCGATTGAGGGTCCCGCTTTAAAAGTAATCGGGAAAAAACCAGATGGCTCGTGGAGCTGCCGACATCGACGCCCACGCTCAACAATTGAATTTCATTCGATTCCATGAAGTACTTACCTGTCTTACCTGTCTAATGGTACCGCGTGGCGCCATATCGTTTGATTATTATTACTCATCCGGTCATAGCAATCGTCGGGGATCAGGCTGTATCGGGATTTTCGAAAATATCGGACCGGATCGCCTCCATAAAATTGCGGTTTGCCCGAAATCCTGGTCCACCCATCAAGCCCCATGCCCCGAGCAGACATAGCAGCCCCACCCATCCGGCTGCACACAAAACGGTCAAAATCGACGATCACGTGCAGATCCGCTGGCCGGCGGCCCGCCAGCTGCCGACCCGACCTGTCCGAAAATTATGGTTTACTCTCCAGGCCAGCAAGGTGACGGCTGATGTCTTCGGCCGCCTGCCGGGTTTCGATGGCCATTTTCTTAAATTTAACCTGATTAATCTCAGATTTAAATCCCACGACCCAGATGGCGGCAGATGACGCATGTCCAATGGGATTGATTGCAGCGGCGGTCGCCCGGATACCGGTTAAATATTCCTCGTCATCCACCCCGTATCCATTCCGGACCACCCCTTGAATCGCTTCCAGATACTCTGCCGGATTTATAATGGAGTGATCCGTATATTTCGGCAACCCGTTCGTCTGGATAAGTGCCGCCGCTTTTTCCATCCCCATCGCCGCCAGCAAAACCTTGCCCGTTGCACCGGCCAGCAGGGGAATGGTCATTCCCGCCGATGCGGTGATTTTCAGGTCGTGGGCCGGCTCAATCATATCGATAATCGTCACGTGCCCCCCGTTGCAAATCCCCAGGAAAACCGACTCTTCGCATTTTTCCATCAAGGATTTCAAAACCGGCCGGGCAACATCTTTCAGATCGATACGTGCATATGCTTTCTTCCCCAATTCGAACAGGGTCAGGCCCAGGGTATACCGCTTGGTCACGGGGTCACGGCTCACCGCCCCAACGGATGCCAATGCCCCGACGACCCCATGGATCGTCCCCTTGCTCATTTGAAGGGATTGGGAGAGCTGGCTGATCCCCATGCCCTCATCCGACCTGGAGATGGCCTGTAAAATCGAGAATGCTTTTTTAACTGTGGGTGCTTGATATCTCGCCATAACCGTTCGCCATATTGAACAATAATTTTCCGTCTAATACGCATACCGCTGCAAGCTTGTCAACTAAAATCACAAATAATCGTTCTATTCATACCATAATTGGATACTTTTTTCTTGACATCCCATCCAGATATGCTATTAATCGCTGTAAATCTGTTCATCATGATGAACCTGATAAGCTATAAGGAGACACACACATGGCCATCAAGGGAGGAAAACAGTCCACCGCCGAAAGTCTGCGGAAGACCCGCACTTTCGGTAAGATCCGGTGTCACAATCCCAGCTGCATGGAACGGATTGCACCGGAGCCAGGATCCGATCACGCCAAATGCCCGACGTGCGGGATGGAGTATCGCCTGTTCTGGGTAAATGACAATCTACCCAGAATCCGGGGGCCGGTCTGGGATGTCAACCGTGAACTTGCCGAGAGAACTTTTGCCGAAAAACAAGCGGCAGCCGCAGCGAAAAAGACGAATAAAGGGGGAAAATAGTATGGCTCTCAATCGAAAAATCGCCTACATCAACCTGACCACGGGCGAAGTTAAAATCAAGCCTATTCCCCTGGAAGTGCGCAAAAAATTTCTTGGCGGCCGGGGACTGGATGCCTACCTGTTATACAACAACACCAAAAAAGGATGCGACCCGCTGGGGCCGGAAAACGCCCTGATGATCAGCGGGGGTATCTTAACGGCCACCTGCGCGTCGGCCACGGCCCGCACCCATGTCATGGCCAAATCACCTTTAACGGGCCTTTTGGGCAGCGCCAATATGGGCGGATTTTTTGCACCGGAGATGGCCTGGGCCGGGTTTCACCATCTCGTCATTACAGGCAAAGCGGAAAAACCCGTTTATCTCTTTCTCCACGACGGTGAAATAGAGATCAAAGATGCGGCCAACATCTGGGGCAAGACCACCACCGACTCACAATGGGCTATCCAAAAAGAGCTTGGAGACGAAGAGGTCAAATCATGCGTCATTGGCCCGGCCGGCGAAAACCTCGTGGCGTTTGCCAGCGTGATGACCGGCGTTAAAAATGCCGCGGGTCGAACCGGAATGGGCGCCGTGATGGGCTCGAAAAACCTGAAAGCCGTGGCGGCCCGCGGAACCATGGATATCAAGATTGCCCATCCGGTAGAAGCTTTTGAAAATAATAAAAAATTCATCGACCAGATAACCAGCGCCAAGGTCAATCAGACCCAGGGCTCTTTGGGCACCCCTTTCATCTGGGGTGCCACCAACAGCTGGGGAGGCTTGCGCACCCATAATTTCCAATACAACCAGCTGGAGAATGCCGATGATATCGAGCCCGAACGGATCGATGAGATTGCCACAGAAACCATTGGCCCGTATCACATGGCCGGCTGTTTCGGCTGCCAGGTTCATTGTCGCGCCCAATACCGCATCCCGTCGGGACCCTATGCCGGTAAATATGATGAGGGCCCGGAATATACTTCCCTGGGAGCCTTCGGCGCCGAAATCGGATGCCGCAGCGCTGAAACCCTCTTGACCGGTAACCACCTGGTGGATCAATTCGGCATGGACAACCTGGAAACCGGCAGCCTGATTTCCTGGGCCATGGAACTTTACGAAAAGGGAATCATCACGGATAAACAGACCGACGGCCTTGAACTCACCTTCGGTAACGATGAAGCCGCCCTGGAGATGGTCCGGCGCATTGCCTACCGCAAGGGGTTTGTCGCCGATGCACTGGCCAGTGGCGGAATCCCGGCGACTGAAAAATTTGGAAAGGAATCCTTTGATTATCTCGTCCAGGTCAAGGGAATGAGTAACCTGCATTCCGACGAACGGGCCACCCCGGCGCTGGCGTTGAATATTGCCACGGCTTCACGGGGCTCTGATCATCTGCGCAGCCGTCCGGCTATCGACTTGTACCACCTGCCGGAAAAAGTACTCCGAAAAATATACGGCTCACCCATTCCCTACGACGGCCCGATCAACTCCGAACAAACCTCCTACGAGGGCAAGTCCTGGATGGTTTTCTGGCAGGAAAACGTCTACATGGGCGTAGATTGCCTGGGAATATGTAAATATCACACCACCTTTTTAGGGGCCACGCTTCCCAATTTCGAGGACTGGCCCAAAGTTATCTACTATAACACAGGCCTGGAATTCACGCCCGAAGAGCTCTGGACCATTACCGAACGGTGCAACATGCTGGAACGTCTGTTTAATCTGAGGGAAGGATTGGAACGTAACGACCCCGTCAAGGGTGATGTGTTAAACCACCGGTACCACGATGAGCCCTGCCGCCGGGGGGCCCCTGACGTGATTGGCCTGTACATCGACAAAGACAAATTCGACACCATGGTCGATGAGTTGTATCAATACAAAGGGCTGGATAAAAACGGTCGGCCAACGAAGAAAACCTTGAAACGACTGGGACTTGAGGATGAGCCGTCTCATCTGGTGTAATTAACTCATCTTGAACCGACCCGTCTGAAAAGGAGAGAAGATAAATGTCCAAAGTACTGCAGATAAATCATGAAAAATGTACCGGCTGCCGGCTCTGTGAACTGGTCTGCGCCGTCAGGCATGACGGAATTTCAAACCCCGTCCGCAGCCGTATCCGGGTAATAAAATGGGAAATGGAAGGCGTTTATATCCCCATGGCCTGTCAGCAATGCAAAGACGCCCCGTGCCTGCACGGTTGCCCGGTGAGTGCCATCACCCAGAATTATCAGACCGGATGCGTGGAAGTGAACCCCGATATATGCATCGGGTGCCGCACCTGCGTGTCGGTGTGCCCTTTCGGCGGCATGAGCTTTAACAGCATTGACCAGAAAGTGATCAAATGCGATCTGTGCGACGGGGATCCCCAATGCGTTCGCTTCTGTGAAGTGCAGGCCCTGGAATTCGTCGAGGCCGCCGATGTGAGCATCACCAAAAAGCGCGAAGCCGCCCAGCGGCTTTATACCGCCGATAAACAGGCGGCCGCCTTGAAAACGAAAGCCGCATAAAAGATTGCTGTCGTGGCGATACTGCCGGGCATCCGGAAATATCGCCACCGCGTGCATCTGACATGACAATCAAACACCGGCGGGGGAAATGAAAAACCCAGTGTATACGCGGGCAGCACGGCTTGAAGCTGCCTGCCGGCGTCGAGAAAATCCGTGTCCGGGCCCACGACCTGGTCAGCGGATTCGGTGGTAAAAAGATCATACTGGATTTGTCGAAAACCAGAGGCGCGCATTATACCGTCCGTCACTACGGAAAACAAAAGCCTCGATCCGGCCACGCATCTCCCTGTTTATCAGTACCGCTTCTTTGGGCCTGCTATACCTTTTTTCAAATAAGCCCCCAAAAACAGTCTGTCGTTTAATCCATCGTTTAACCGGATCCTCTTTTTCCTGCAGATACTTCATTCCCCGTATTTCCAATTACGATTATTGCAAGTAGAAGGAACGTCTTTCACTCAATTTCAATACAGCACCATCGTAAGCGCGAGGGCATCGGGACCACCAAGTTTCATAAGTCCATGAATCTAAAGCGTTGGCCGTGTCCTCTTGATATTTTTTATAAATGGTCCATATATTGCGTGAATCCACGTAACAAGTCATATCCATCATTTTAAACCATCTGCACCCGTGGAGCTGGACTCTTGTAGAACAGCGCAAAAACATCCGGAGACAGCTATCCGTTGCAGGCAAAATCTGTCCGTCCGGATTATATCTTCTTTGATGTAGAGGTCATTCTGCCATTTCAATGATGGCACAAATTATTTCGACATTGACCCGGAGCCTCCCCGCAAATAAACAACGCATCGTTTCTTCGGCCCTTACTCCCCCCATACCGACAAAGGCCAAACGGAGGTCGTCATGAAGTCAAAAAAACCAGTTTAATAAAAATCATACAATTATGGGGCACCATTTTCCTGATAGGAACGGGCGTCGCTATGATTACGATTGATATGGCTAATTCTTACCGTTTTGCTAATTTACGTGCCAACCAGATGCGGACAGATTACGTTGCCCGCCAGAAAAAGATGGCTAAAGAGGAAGTAAAACGGGTGGTTGATCTGATCGCTTACGAAAAGGCTCAAAGCGAACGGCTGACAAAAACATGCAGGAAGTACTGAACGGGGCCATGCGGGCCGCGGATATGGTCAAACAGATTCTTACCTTCAGCCGCAATTCCGTTACTGAAAAAAACCCATCAAAATTCAATCGACTGTCCAAGAGGCCCTCAGCCTGTTGAGAACATCCATTCCATCCACCATTGAGATTCGTCAGAATATTGATGACGTCTGCCGGTCTGTTCCGAAAAAGCCTGGTACAACCGGCCATGATGCGAAAGATAGCTGCCGCCCTGTCCTGGCGGACGCCACCCAGATACACCAGGTTGTTATGAATCTTGCGACCAATGCCTACCATGCCAAATATGACCGGCGCGGAGCTGGCCGTTCAGCTTAAAAAAATCAGAGCGGATATCCCCATTATTCTTTGCACTGGATTCAGTGAAAAAATAGATGAACAAAGGGCTAAGAAAATGGGGATTTCAGGCTATATCATGAAACCGGTTCTAAAAACAGAAACGTCGAGAACAGTCAGGAAATTGCTGGATAAGGCGAATGCGCAGATGTGATGTAACCTCGATTCTTACGAGCAGCCACTGAACCTTATTGAACATACCCGCCAATAAAGCAATCCTTTACTTTATCTGTCAAAACCATTATCTGAAAACCTGTAGGCCTAAAAATAAGGCGCATGGAATCCTGGCAATGACAGGAAATGAAAGATACGAATCGATGATAGCGCTCTCCACATCATTTGCCTCGGGACGATTTACCGAAGGCGGCGCGCTGCTGGCGGCCATGGAAAGTTTCCATATCGACGGGATAGAACTTGAATACCGCATCAGCGAGAAAATTTTTCGCCAGATGAAGCCATTGCTGACACGATCCCGGCTTCAGGTGGTCAGCGTACATAATTTTTTCCCCATGCCCGGCGTCGTCAAAACAGGCAGGGGTGAAGGTGACCTGTTTTTATTATCTCATCCGGAGCGGGAAATGCGCCTGAACGCCGTCAAATGGACCCTGCGCACCATTGAACATGCCCACGAGCTGGAAGCCGGGGCGGTCGTGCTTCATTGTGGCCGGGTTGAGGTAGGGCCGGGGGTTAAACAGCTGCATCAGCTTTACCGGTCCGGCCGGATCGAATCCGATGAGGCCCGGGAGTTGATCGCCCGCCTGGAGGAAGAAAGAGACCGTAAAAAAGCAAAACATTTCGATTCACTTTTGTTCAGTCTTGACCGCCTGGCACACGCGGCGGAACGATACCACGTCCCTCTGGCCCTTGAAAACCGCTATAATTATTACGAGTTGCCCGGAGATAACGATTTTGATACCATTTTTAATAAACTGGATGGCGCGCTCCTGGGGTATTGGCACGATACCGGCCATGCCCATGTCAGCGAAGCCCTGACCCTGGAAGAGACGGGTATTTTATTAAAAAGAAACCGGGACCGGCTGATCGGGGTCCACTTTCACGATGCGGTCGGAATAGAAGACCATTTGCCGCCGGGAAAAGGCGATATTGATTTTCCAGCCATTCTACCCGAACTGAAGCCGGAAACCATCAAGGTTATCGAGCTCAAACCGGGTACAACCGATGAAGATATCATGGCTGGAATCGATTATATCGGCAGACTGATTCAGTCCTGAGGCAACCTGCCTGCATGGTACGGATACACATGGAAGGAGGCAACTGAAAGATGATACACCGGGATAATAATTACAATCCGACACATAAATATCGGCCAGTCGGGATATTGATCCTGCTTTTAGCCGCCCTTCCTGCAATATCGTTTGCTCAAAACGATCCGAAAACCGTCCAGACGCCCGCAAGCATTTTTTCCGAGATAAAAACACAATTTATAAAAGATATTCGAACCGTGCGTGACGTAGCCGGGAAAGAAGGGAAAGAAATGGCCGGCCGAACAAAGTCAGAGATTGCCAACACCCGGAAAACGGCAAAAGGGTTGAAAACGAGACCCGACCTGAGTGCGCCAGACACTGCTTTGAGTGACCATTAGAATTTATAAACTGATCGGTTCGTTGTTTACCGACAGACTGTCCTGGTTCTTCACGAAAGCAGGTCTATGAAAAAAATCCTCATCATCAATGCCCGAATTGTTAACGAAGGATCTATATTTCCTGGCGATGTATTCATCCAAAACGGACGAATCGATACTATCGGAAAAGGATTAACCGGCCGTCAGGCGGACATTACCATCGATGCCGCCGGCCGGGTGCTGATGCCCGGAATGATCGACGGACATGCTCATTTCCGGGAGCCGGGGCTGACCCATAAGGGTGATATCGCCTCGGAATCCCGGGCGGCGGTGGCCGGCGGGATCACCAGTTACCTTGAAATGCCCAATACCCTGCCACCGACAACCACAGATAAGCGACTGGTTGAGAAAAACCGGATTGCATCCCGGACCTCGCTGGCCAATTACGGCTTTTACCTGGGGGCATCCGCTGATAACCTGGATGAAATCAAGGGCATTGACCCGCGGCGGGTTTGTGGAATCAAGGTATTCATGGGGGCGTCCACCGGAAACCTGCTCGTGGACCAACCGGACGCACTCGGCCGGATCTTCGCCGAGGCCCCGGTCCTAGTGGCAGTTCATTGCGAAGACACCGCCATCATCCAGAAAAACGAGACGGTTTTTCGGTCACGGTTTGGTGAAGATGTACCCATCCTGCATCACCCCGACATCCGCAATGTCGATGCATGCTACCAATCGACATCCCTGGCGGTGAAACTGGCCAGACAGCATGGCACCCGGCTCCACGTCCTGCATCTGTCCACCCAAAAGGAGTTATCCCTTTTTTCTTCCGCCCCCCTCTCTCAAAAAACCATCACCGCCGAGGCATGCGTACATCATCTTTTTTTTACAATCGATGATTACAGGGACAAAGGCACGCTGATCAAATGCAATCCGGCCATCAAGGCACGCCGCCACCGCGCCGCCCTGATCGGCGCGGTATTGGATGGCCGGATCGACACCATTGCCACCGACCACGCACCTCACACCCTGGCCGAAAAAGAAAAGACCTACTTCAAAGCACCATCCGGTCTTCCGCTGGTCCAGCATGCCCTGGTATCCCTGCTGGAAGGGTATCACAGGGGTGCCTTTTCGCTGGAATTGATCGTCGAAAAGGCGGCCCATGCCCCGGCAATAGTTTTTCAGATTGAGGACCGGGGGTTTATCCGGGAAGGATACTGGGCCGACCTGGTCCTGGTGGATCTGGATCGTCCCTGGACCGTATCGCCGAAAACGAACCAATCCAGATGCGGATGGTCTCCTTTTGATGGATACCGTTTTCGCTCATCTGTAATCACCACCATCGTCTCGGGTCACCTGGCCTGGCATGCGGGAAAGATCGACTCCGGGACAGCCGGTCAGCCCCTGGAATTTCAACGATAGGATGTCACCGCAACAGGTTCGTATTCTTCAGGCCGGCCCGGGCCGTTTGAGAAACAACCGGATGATGAAACGGGCGGATTAAATTAAAATAGACCGGGCCCTCAAATAGCCTGCATCCATATAATCAGTCTGCTCAAAGTAACCCCTCAATACTTTCAATTCGTCAGGGGATTCCAGTTGGCACCGGGTTTGCCTCACTCAGATTTATTTCCAGTTGATACCATTGACCGGGCCGATGAAACCGTAACCGGCTCACGGCCTGCCTGACGGATGGCAGCACGGGCAAGAATCGACAGGGAGTCAAAATAAGGGACGGCCACTTCGGACTGGGTCAGAACCAGTGGGATCTCGGTACAGCCGGCGATAATGCCCTGGGCGCCACGATCGATCAGATGCCGGGCAGCCGTGGTTAACTCACGGGTGATTTCCTGACGGTTCCGGGACGGCCGGTCACGCTTAATGTCATAAATGGCCGCCATTGCCGCCTGTTGAACGGCTTCCTCACAGGTAATCGTATCCAGTCCCGCCCGGGCAAGTCGTTTTTGAAAAATGCCGCTTTGGACGGTACCATCGGTTCCGAGCAGACCGATGGTGCCGAGACGGGGATCGTGGCGGCCAATGGCCTCGGCCACGGCGTCAAGGATCGAAATAACGGGCAGGCGGGATGCGTCTTTAAGTGGTTCGATAAAGTAATGAACGGTGACACAGGGGATAATGATAAAATCGGCCCCGGCTTTTTGAAGCGACGCACATCCATCTATCAGCATGGGCAGCGGCGACGGGCCGCTATCCAGAACAGCCCGGGTGCGATCGGGAATTTTCGGATTGTTGACAATAATGACTTTCAGGTGATCCTGATCGTTTAGGGCCGGCGTGTTTCGGATGATCTTATCAAAGCAATTCAAGGTGGCCTCCGGCCCCATTCCGCCCAGAATACCGATCACCTGTTCCTGCATGGTATTTTTCCTTATTATTTTTCGATTTTACCCGGCTTTACGGGGATAGTTGCAAACCCTGCTGTTTCGAAAATATAGATGCGATAGCAAGTTATCCATCTTTTTTCAGATTCAGTACTCAATCGTAAATTTCTTTATTTTTACTGATATAGTGGCTATGTTATAACATGAACGTCTGTTTGTAACAACGACTGTACGAATCTCACCATGTTTTATAATTTATTCTCATACGTTTATTGATTCGAAAGATGGAAAAACACCATGACAGCTAAAAGTATCTCCCAGAGAACCCAGACCCTGGCCGCCGTCGCCATGGGGCGTAAATCTGCAGATATGGTAATCCAGAACGGTCAATGGGTGTGTGTCCAGTCCGGTGAAATGATCCCCGGTACGGCTATCGCGGTCAAGGGGCGCCGGGTGGCCTATGTGGGGCCGGACGCATCGCACACCATCGGAGAATCCACCCGCGTTATTGATGCCCAAGGGCAATACCTGGTGCCGGGCCTGCTGGATGCGCATATGCACATTGAGTCCGGCATGGTGACAATCACTGAATTTGTACGCGCCGTGGCCGGCCGGGGAACCACCGGAATGTTCATCGATCCCCACGAAATCGCCAATGTTTTCGGATTGAACGGGGTCCGGCTCATGGTGGACGAGGCGGCCGTTCAACCGATTCATGTCTGGGTGCAGATGCCGTCGTGCGTTCCTTCGGCACCGGGTCTTGAAACCCCCGGTGCGGTTATCGGCCCCAGAGAAGTCGCCAGAGCCATGACCTGGGACGGTATCGTGGGGCTTGGGGAAATGATGAATTTTCCCGGTGTGTCCGCCGGTGACGAAAAAATGCATGCCGAGATGGCCAATACCCGAAGAGCCCGGAAAGTGATTGGCGGCCACTATGCGGCGTTGGACCTGGGACGTCTCTTTCACGGTTATGTGGCCGGCGGACCGGAGGACGATCACGAAGGGACCCGCATGGAAGATGCCATTGCCCGGGTCCGCCAGGGAATGAAACCAATGTTGCGGCTGGGGTCCGGCTGGCATGACGTGGCCACGCAGATCCGGGCCATTACCGAAAAAGGACTCGATCCACGGCATTTCATACTATGCACGGACGATACCCACGCCGAGACCCTGGTCACCCAAGGCCACATGGACCGGGTGGTTCGCCATGCGATCAGCCGGGGATTGCCCCCCATGACGGCCATCCAGATGGCCACACTGAATACCGCCACCCATTTCGGGATGGCACGAGATGTGGGCATGATTGCACCGGGCCGCTATGCCGATATTCTGCTGGTGCCGGATCTACCGGGGTTCTCGGTTAAAACCGTCATTGCAAAGGGCCGGACAATCGCCGAAGACGGTCGTTTGCTCATTGACCTGCCGCCCTGTTCATACCCCGGCTGGGCGACCCATTCCGTCCATTTACCCCGAAAGATCACCGCCCCGGATTTCCGCCTGGCGGCTTCGGAAAATGGTCAATACGAGGCCCATGTCATCGGCGTAGTGGAAAACCAGGCTCCGACCCGGCATCTCAAACTGAATGTTACCGCCAGCGCGGGTGAGGTTGCCGCCGACATGAAACGCGATCTGGCGAAAATCGCCGTGATACCCCGCCACGAAGGTGCCGGTAACGATATCCAGGTCGGGTTGGTACAGGGGTTCGGGTTTACCGAGCCGTGCGCCATCGGCACCACCGTAGCTCATGACTGCCACCAGATGATTGTGGTGGGAACCCGCGAAACCGACATGGCCAAAGCGGCGAATAAACTGGCAGCAGTGGGCGGCGGGCAGGTGGTTTTTCGAAACGGCGAGCTGATCGGCCTGGTCGAACTGCCCATCGCCGGGCTTATGTCAAACGAGCCGGTACCGACCGTTGCCAGAAATGCAGCATCGATTCTGGAAGGATTTCGTCTCTGCGGGTGCCGCTTAAACAATCCCAACATGCAGTTGAGCCTGCTGGCGCTCGTCGTGATTCCCGAACTGCGTCTTTCCGACAAGGGGCTCGTGGATGTAAGCCGTTTCGAGTTTATTCCTGTATTGAAGCGTAAATGATCCTGTTCGGATATATATTTCGAATATCCATCCATTTTAAATCGAAAAGGAGGCCCCCATGACGAACGCTATCCAGATCCATACCACCGGCGGTCCCGAAGTATTGCAGTGGGAAAAAATTGACTGCCATGATCCGGGCCCCGGCGAGGTCCATATCCGCCATGAAGCCATCGGGTTAAACTTTATTGATGTGTATCATCGCACCGGTCTGTATCCCCTGCCCGGGCTTCCGGCTGTTTTGGGCCTGGAAGGGGCTGGAACCGTTATATCGACGGGTACGGATGTGACTGAATTCCAAGCCGGCGACCGTGTGGCGTATGCAGGCGTTCCGCCCGGGGCCTATGCCGAGGAACGGTTAATACCGGCCCATCGGCTGGTCAAGCTGCCCAAAGCGATCTCCTTTCGTCAGGGAGCCGCCATGATGCTCCAGGGAATGACCGCCCGGTACCTGCTGCACGGATGCTTTCCCGTCAAGGCCGGTGATACCATCCTCGTCCACGCAGCGGCCGGCGGTGTGGGAACAATTATCTGTCAATGGGCCAGGCACCTGGGCGCCACCGTTATCGGCACGGTGGGGTCGGAAAAAAAAGCGGACCTGGCCAGGGCCCATGGCTGTGATTACCCAATCGATTATGTCAACGATGATTTCATTGCACGGGTACAGGAAATTACCGACAATAAAGGGGTAAACGCGGTCTACGACTCCGTCGGCCAGCCCACTTTCCTGAAATCCCTGGATTGCCTGAAGCCCATGGGAACCATGGTCTCATTCGGTCAGGCCGCCGCCCCGGTCCCGCCGGTGGATATCGGACTTCTGGCTGCCAAGGGGTCTTTATTTTTGACCCGGCCCAGCCTGATGACCTATACCGAAAAGCGGGAAGATCTGCTCGCCCACGCGGCGGACCTGTTTGCTGTTGTTGAAAGCGGCGCCGTTCAGGTAGACATCCGGCAAACCTATGCGCTGAAAGATGCGGCCCAGGCCCACCGGGACCTTGAGGCCCGTAAAACCAGCGGATCGACGATCCTGATTCCATAAATCGAGGATTTATAATGGAAAGACCCGATAAGTCCGAAGGAGATATTAATATTTCTTCCAAGCGAATCCGGTGGCAGCAGGATCAGCTTGACACCACCACGTGCGAATTGCTCGACCGCGACCGGAAGTATTTCCTGTCACAATCGCTGTCCACCCCCTGCCTCAACGCACTGCAGGCCTGTGAGGGTATCTATATTGAGGACCTGCAGGGACGGCGGTATATGGATTTCCACGGCAATAATGTGCACCAGGTAGGATTTGGCAATTCTGAGGTTGTTGCCGCCGTAAAAAAACAGCTCGACACCCTGTCTTTTTGCACCCGGCGATATACCAATGAAGCCGCCGTCGATCTGGCCGAGAAGCTCACCGGTCTGGCGCCGGGGGATTTGAACAAGGTTCTTTTCTGTCCGGGCGGTGCCGAGGCCGTCGGGATCGCCCTGAAGCTGGCCCGGGCGGTCACCGGCCGGCATAAAACCATCTCCATGTGGGATTCCTTTCACGGTGCCACTCTGGATGCTATTTCCATTGGGGGAGAGGCCATCTTCCGCCGGAATGCCGGGCCACTCCTGCCGGGAACCGAACATGTACCGCCTCCGGACCCGTCCCGGGCGTTTTTCGATCTGGGCGATCCCGAAAAATGGGAGAGATTCTGTGCCAGATATGTGGAGTACATTCTGCAGCAGGAAGGGGACATCGCCGCAGTGATTGCAGAGCCCATCCGCAGTACACCCTATATCCCCTCGGCCGATTACTGGCGCACGGTTCGAAAGGCCTGCGACAAACACGGTGCACTCCTGATATTTGACGAAATCCCCCATGCCCTGGGACGAACCGGTAAGATGTTCACCTGCGAAAACTTTGACGTGGTACCGGATATTTTATGTATCGGCAAAGGACTGGGCGGCGGTATCATGCCTCTCGCAGCCGTGATTGTCCAAGAGCAGCTGGACGTGGCCGGCGACCGGGCCCTGGGACACTATACCCACGAAAAAAGCCCGGTGGCCTGTGCGGCGGCACTGGCCACCATTAATTATATCCAGTCCCGCCAGCTCCCTGGCCATGCCCGTGAGCTGGGTAAAAATGCGTTAGACCGCCTCCGGGAAATGAAAGCCCGGCACCCGCTTATCGGCAACGTCCGTGGTATCGGTCTTTTTCTGGGGGTCGAACTGATTAAGGATGGCCGGCACGCGGCCGACGAAGCTGAAGCGGTGATGTATCAGGCCCTTTCCCGGGGATTGAGTTTTAAACTGACCATGGGCAATATCCTCACCTTAACGCCGGCCCTGGTAATTACCAGAGAGGAGATGAAGCGGGCCCTTGATATTCTGGAAGCATCGATCAGTGAGGTGGAAGGCACCGGCTGAAATAGCCCGGCTAATAATCAGAACGAGATGAGGCCGGTGCCCTGCATGTTGAATTTCCCAACTATTATCGAAACCCCTGGGGGTTTAAGAACGAAGCAGGCGTGGATGCCGAATGCCTTCGCCAAATCGAATTGATTTTAAAAAAAGAACCCGGCGTGGCGGCCATTATCGGGGAACCGATTTCTGCCAACCCGGTGGTTCCCGGCAAACACTGCTGGGCGGGTGTCAACACACTCTGCAGGGAATATGATACCTTATTAATATTTGACAAAATCATCGAGGGATTCGGGCGCACCGGTAAAATGTTTGCCTGCAAGCATTTCCTCACCCCCGATATTCTGATGCTCGGTAAATCCATGGGCGGCGGACTGGTTCCTTGCGCCGGGATGATCAACCATGAGCGCTACGATATCTGCCCGCATCGATCCATCGGGCACATCACACCCATGAAAGAAGACCCTCTGCTCCGTGACCGTACTGGCAGAAATCAGGTTTTGCGTATCAGGCAATCGTCAGGCATTCTGGTAGACAGTATATTCGGTCGGTTCACGTAAAAGCATATCGATCTTGGCCTGAATAGCTCTTCGCTCCCTATTGTTCGTCCATCGTTTCCAGTCGTTGAGGGACTGCCAGGTGCTGATCACCAGGTATTCCCCGTGGCCATCGACCCGCTTGAGGGTTTCTCCGGAAATATAGGCCGGGTCACTGATTGCCAGTGTCCTGAGCTGTTGCAGTAATGGGGCCAGTTCCTTTGACAGGTTTTTCGGGACATGTCGCTTGATGATGACTTTTATGCTCATAGGACTCCCCCTTTTTTTGTTTTGCGGATTTTATGTCATCCCTTCCCCACCCGTCGCCACATTTTCCATGGGCCTTTATGAATAGACCATCCGGTTACCCGGTTTCCTTGAAATACTGGACCTGGTAAGTCGATACCTTCAGGACGGAATCGCGCCAGGTATATCCATTCAGTCCGGCTTTTTGACATAAATGGGTCAGAAAATCTGCGGGTTCGGGAAGCTGCTCCCAGACCTGGGGTAAAAACGTGGCGCTGGCCATTCCTTTTTGAATAATGACACCGTCCACCCGGGGACGCAGACGTGAGATCAGATCACCTGAATCGATATATTCCAACGGTTGCGGCGGGGTAAGCACACTGACTTCTATTTGCACCCGATCCATTTCATCCAATGATACCGGTGCAAACCGCGGGTCATGAAAGGCGGCGCTTTCCGCATTCTGACGAACATCTGCTGCCAATGACCGGGTGGCGATCAAACTACCGATGCAACCCCTGAGTTGATTGTTTATTTCCAGCGTGACAAAGGTGGCCGCTTTCTGATTAAAAATATCTTCTGCCAATGCATGGGTTAAGGCCCGGCGCTCGACGTCAGGAATTTGCCGGCCCAGTTTTTCCATGATCGCCCGGCGCGCCAGCCGAACCAGTACCTGGCCCTGCTCCAGATTGATTCGTTCAGGTGGGTGTTTTTTATCGGTCATGGGCCGATCTCCGTTTCTTCAGGTGGCAGTGGGGCCGTACCATCTCCCTGCAATCGGATGGGTATCCGTTGACTAAAGGAAAATGACACTCGATATTATGCTATAAGGCAGGATATAATCTTGATAACATAATACCTTACATATCGCTGAATGTCAAATGAGGATCTCCGGCGACAGTAAATCTCGGTGAACCGGGCCAGGAGGTTTCTATAGACAAGATTTTGGCAAACGGCAGTTAAACAGGTTTTCTGGAATATAATAAGAAATTGATATAATTGATGATATATGCCATATGACAAGGAGAAAGTGAAAGAGGGCAGGTTCGGGCGGGGAAAACGCCGGTTCAGCCTATCGCGGATCATATGCAAACTGGCAGGGACATCTGAAACAGCCATCATGACAGCATTTATCGTGATGAATCTGGAGAAGTGGCTCAAGAGCCATCTTTTTTGTGTTTTTCATGTCTTTTCGAGCCGTTTATTTCGTCATATCGGCTTTCAGACGTCCTGTTTGATGACTCCAGGTGGTATTTTTTTCCCTGCCGGCCTGTCAGGCGATAGCTGCGATTCCCGGGGGATTACTCGGCCTGGGCTTACATCAAAGATCGCAAAATGCCCTATCCCGATATCAGGACAACGGCAAAAATATGTCGCAATTTATGGAGAATGAACAATCGTCCCACAGCCGGGAAATCATGAGATTCTTTGGCAAGGCCAGCATCACAAGGCCGGGTAGCCGGTGATCGCCCGGATATCGTTGTAGATCGGTTTCAGGCGGGCATACATCTTTCGATACACCCTTTCATAAAGCTGATGATACCTATCCCGGTTGCTGGCAATCGGCTCAAAGACGTCGGTTACGCGGGTCATGCTGCGGATCGCGCTGTCAAAATCAGGGTGCAGTTTCAGGCCGACGGCCGCATCGATGGCGGCACCCAGCGCGGCGGTTTCGTAGGTATGCGGCCGCTGGGCGGGCAGATCAAAGATATCCGCCGTGATCTGCATGACGGCATCGCTCTGGGCCCCCCCGCCGGATATCCGCAGCTGTTCGACCAAAACTTTATTTCGTTTTTGAAGTACCTGCATGCCGTCTTTCAACCCATAGGCCAGCCCTTCCAGGATGGCGCGATAAATGTGGGCACGGGTATGCACATCACCGAAACCGATGATGGCGCCCTTGGCATCCGCATCGGTATTCAGGCCCGGGGACCAGTAGGGTTGAAGCATTAATCCCATGGCACCCGGAGGGATATCTTCGATCAGCTCGTCAAACACCACTTCCGGTGCCACGTTTCGTTTCCGTGCGATCTGTAACTCCCGCAGCCCGAACTGTTTCTTGAACCAGCTGACCAGCCAGAACCCCCGGTATACCATGGCCTCGGTGTTATAGGCGCCGGGGATGGCGCTGGGATAGGGCGGTATAAAGGGCTTGATCTCCACATATTTATCATTGGCCGTGTTCACCGTTGCCGTTGTTCCATAACTGATACAGGCGGTTTCCGGGGATCGGCACCCGGCGCCCAGCACCTCACAGGTCTTGTCGGTACCGGCCGCAATTACCGGTAACCCTTCCGGAATACCGGTATCTTGAGATGCCTTTTGAGTGATATGTCCCAACAGGCCCGCCGGCGGTACCAGCTCCGGTAAAACAGCGCGGTCCATGGGAAACATTTTCCAGGTGAAGTTGCGCGGTCCGGCCCATCGGTGTTTTCTGTAATCAAACGGCAGGTACCCCACCATGCTGCCGGATGAATCCCGGTATTCACCGGTCAGGCGGTGGATTAAGAATCCGGAGAGAAAGAGGAACTTGTCGGTTCTGTCCCACAGCTCGGGCTGGTGTTGACGCATCCAGTTGGATTTACACTCCCGGATGGCTTTTTCGACGGTCGTATATTTATTGAACAGCTTTAATGCACCCCGGAAAACCGGAGACAGGTGATTCTCCATGTCGGCCTTGCGCTGATCCAGCCAGAGGATAGCCGGCCGCAGGGGGTTACCATTTTTGTCCAGGTTGATAACGGTTGCGCGCTGGCAGGTGATGGTTGCTCCGGCGATTTGATCAATACCTCCTTCCATTGAGCTAAGCAGCTGACGGGAAGTGGCGGCAAGGGTTGTCCAGTAGTAGTCCGGTTCCTGTTCAGCCCAGCCCGGCTGGCGGGAAAAGTACGGTTCGATGGGGGTTTTAACGATCTGTCGAATCGTACCTTCGAGATCGATCAGGGCCGCGCGAATGGACTGGGTACCGGCATCGAAAACCAGTATCCGCTCGCCTTGTGTGGGGGCCGTCATGTCGATTTCCTTATCTGGTTCCCCCTACGGGCCGGGTTCAGGTCCAGCCCCAGCTGGCCGCCGGGGTTCATGATATTATCGGGATCGAAATGTTTTTTAAGGGCCCGCAAAACGGCCATCTGCTCTTCGCCGAGATAATCCGTCATCCAGGGAGCGATCATACGGCCGATGCCGTGGTGGTGACTCAGCGATCCGCCGTGTTTCTGGATCTGGTCAATCACACCGGCCTGAAAAGCACGATAGTCGTCCACACCATCAAAACGGCCGATGAAGATAAAGTAGAGGTTGGTGCCCTGGGGGTAAAAATGGGAGGCATGGGTCATGCAAACGGTCCGGGGCCGGCGTTTGATATACATTCGTACGCCCCGGTGGAGTGCGTGCAGGTGGTCCCAGGTCACGGATGTCTCCAGGGTATCGATGGTGATGCCGAAATCGTGCAGGTCTTCGCGCATGTACGGTTCGGTAAAGCGGGTTTTTTCCCATTTCCGGCTGCCGTACCCCCCGAGATAAAAGGCCCTGTACCGCCTGGCGATTTGACGTATCCTGCGCTTGACCAGCCGGGTGAAATCCCGGTCGCCTTCGACCGTTCCCAGGCAGAGGCAGCGCTGCATGGGATTAAATCCGCGCTTTTTTAAAAACAGGTCCACGATGGACGGAATGCCGTACAGTTTGAGCCCCCGGTCGGTCTCCTCGGGATCGGAAATCCGGTAGACAGCCGGCCGGCCGAACTCCCCCTGGACAATCTCGCGGCTGGCCATGACAGCAGCCTTCCACGAAGGGAACATGAAACTGAAATAGCGCCGGTTCTCCGGCCGATACCGGAAGACCTTCAGGGTGACTTCCACCAGTACGCCAAAGGTGCCCTCCGACCCTTTCATGATGTCATTGACTTTCGGGCCCGTTGCTGCGGCCGGATAATCGTGGGTTTTAAAGTGGCCCGCAGGGGTCACATACTCCTGACTGATCACGAGATCGGCGGCATCGCCATAATAGGTGGAGGCCTGGCCCGATCCCAGGGTGACGACCCATCCCCCGACCGTGGAAAATTCAAACGACTGGGGAAAATGACCGCCGGTGTATCTTCGGGTGGCGGAAAACCGTTCCGGGGCCTGGTTGAGGGCCGTTTCATAGGCCGGACCAAAGATGCCGGGCTGCACCCGTGCCGTCTGATTGGTTTCATTGAGTTCTAAAAACCGGTTCATGTGGGTAGTCATCACCAGGGTGATACCGCCCCGGACAGGGCGCAGCCCCAGGTTAACCGAAGAGCCGCCCGAAAAGACATAAACGGGGATTTTCTCCCCGCTGCAATAGCGGATGATCCGGCGGACATCGTCCTTGTGGCGGGGGTGAACCACCAGGTCGGCCACATCAGCGATGATTCCCTGCCCCAGCTCCATCATTTCCTCGACGGTTTTGCCGTATGCATAGCGGGCCCGCTGATAATCGTCCGTGGTGATATTTTCCCGGCCGACAATATCGGCAAAGGCGTTGATCTGATCGGCAGATAACCGGCCAGGACGGTCCAGTGCGACCTTTTCGCGACCCTCTCCGCGCCTGGATTTAAAATCTTCGTCCGTCATCCCGAATTCGTCTTTGAGCATGGTCACCCATTGATCACCGGGATGCTTGAAGGTATTTGGATCGCCATACTTAAAGATGGCGCGAAACGTCCCTTTTTTCGGAGGCCGTTCGCTCCAATCGGGACGAAATGGTTTTACCGGTCGCATATTGAATTTTCCTTAATCGGTATCGGGACTGCCCTGGCAGCGGATAGTGGCAATACATTCTCCCCTGCCGGGCCGGTCAGTCCGTGGGTATTCGCAGAAAGGCCGATGTCGCTTCCACTTCTTTTTTCACCCGCACATCATCCCAGTCAAGTGTCTCGGCCACGGTTTCCGCCACACGACCAAGCAGATCGTCTCCCGGATGGCCCAGGGTCGCAATCCCTGTTCGGCGCAAGACGATATCCTTTAACGTATACGCCATTTCGTGCCGGACAGCGTATGTCGCCTGGGCCAGAATCTCGCCGTCCGCATTCAGCCGGTGTGCCAGTACCGGCATTTGTCTTGCCAGGGATAGAACCTCTTTATAATCGGTTCCGTAAAGCCGGCCCAGATGGGCCACCGTATCTGCATCAAAATCCGTGTTTTCCCGTTGGATCCGGCGGATAAAGGCATTGATATCCCGAATGTTTGAACCGGTGAGATACTTGCCGCTCGAAACCGAACGGCCAGGATGAATCGTCGTTTTATTCCTTAAGTTGTCAATCACTTTTTCGGCCAGATGCCGGCTTGTTGTCCATTTACCGCCCTCCACGGTTATCAGGCCGGTTAACCCGTCGCCGGCATGATCGTGAATTTCATATTTCCGTGAAGCGGTGTAGGTCTCCTTTGTCCGGCTTGCTACGAGGGGCCGCAGACCACCATAGCAGTGCAGGATATCTTTATATTCAATAGCCAGGCCGTCAAAAGAGGCATTCACTTCCGATACCAGCACTTCGATGTTCTTGCGGGTGACCCGATAATCATCCGGGTCGCCATGATAGGCCGTGTCCGTTGTGCCGATCAGGGTGTGCCCTCGCCAGGGAATCAGGAAGCAATGCCGACCATTCGATGTGGCCGTACTGATCGCGGTGGCGTCGTTGATGAGCGGCCTGGTGATGATGTGAATCCCCTCGGATCGCCGCAGCCGATGGTCGCGGACTTCCTGCCCGGCGGCCATGGCCAGGACCCTGTCGGCCCAGGGACCGGTACAGTTAATGGTGACCTTTCCGCAAACTTCATACGTTTTGTCCCGGATCAGATCGTTTACCACGACACCCTGCACCGTCTTTCCCGTGTTGTCTGACAAAAACCCGCTGACCCTGGCATAGTTGGCCACTTCGGCATGCCGGGCCATTGCCGATTTGATAAATGCAAGGGCCAGTCGTTCGGGAAAAATGTTCAGGCAGTCATAAAATATCGAAGCGCCGGTCAGTCCTTTTCGGTTTAACACGGGTTGTCTTTTCAGGGCTTCACCGGGTGACAGCGCAGTATGGCCGGGTATTTCCTTGGCAGCATCCCAGGTCCTGCGTTTATCAAAGGCCAGAAGATCGTAAAGGATCAGTCCGGCCCTGATAAGCCATTTACTACTTCCGGGTAAAGATCGATAGTGGGGAAATAAAAAGGGGAAGGGATAAACAAAGTTTGGTGCAATGTTCTCCAGTGTCCGGCGTTCCCGCAGTGATTCTCGGACCAGGCCATATTCCATCCGGGCCAGGTAGCGCAGGCCCCCGTGAATGAGCTTGGATGAGGCCGCCGACGTCGCTTCGGAAAAATCGCCCTTTTCAAAAAGAACGATCCGCAGCCCCCGGCTGGCGGCTTCATAGGCAATGGCCGCACCGGTGATGCCGCCACCGATAACGATAACATCAAAAGTGGTTTTCCCGCTATGTCCGGTAAATCGCTTCATGGGACCGACCCTTTTTATTTGCGAATCGTGTGATAAATAATCCGGTTCAGTTCACGCCATATTGTTTTAATTTCAGCTGAAGGGTCCGGCGGCTGATTCCGAGGATTTTGGCTGTTTTGGTTCGATTCCCACCCACTTCTTCAAGGGTCTGCAGAATCATTTCTTTTTCGGCCTCTTTGAGTGTCCGGCCCAGGGTGTGCGATTCACGACGGTCGATGGGGTAGGCCGGGTCTTTATTCAATACGGCGGGAAGCGTATCCGTGGTAATCGTGTCGCCCTGACAGATAATCACCGATCTTTCGATGGTGTTTTCAAGCTCCCGTACATTACCCGGCCAGTCATAGCGCATAAGCATATCCATGGCCTTGGGGCTTATTGACTGAATCTGCGACCGGTTTTCTTTAGTATAGCGTGTGAGAAAAAAATCGGCCAGCAAGGGAATATCCTCGCGACGTTCCCTTAAGGGGGGCACTTCTATTTGAAAAACATTGAGCCGGTAGTAAAGATCCTCGCGAAATCGCCCTTTACTCACTTCGGTTGCCAAATCCTTATTGGTGGCCGCCATGATGCGGACATCCACTTCAATGGTTTCGTTTCCACCGACCGGTTGCACCTCTTTTTCCTGAATGGTTCGAAGGACTTTGGCCTGGGTGGACAGGGCCATTTCCCCGATTTCATCTAAAAACAGGGTAGATCCGGCTGCTTTTTGAAAGTGTCCGATTCGTTTTTTAACGGCACCGGTAAAAGCCCCTTTCTCATGCCCGAACAGCTCACTTTCCAGAAGCGTTTCCGGCAGCGCCGCACAATTGATAGTAACCATGGGGCTAACCCCGCGGCTGCTGTGACTGTGAATGGCAGCCGCCACCAGCTCTTTCCCGGTGCCACTTTCTCCGGAAATTAAAACGGTTGCACTAAACTCGGCCACCATCGTTACTTTTTCAAAGACCTCCTGCATCGCTTTGCTGCGGCCGATAAAATTTTCCCCCAGATCCTGCTGGCCCAGGCGTTGCTGTAACCTCCGGTTTTCCTTTTCCAGCCGGTAATGATGCAACGCTCTTTCGGTCAATAATTTAAGTTCATCGATATCAAGGGGCTTGGTCAGGTAGTCAAACGCCCCCCGTTTCATGGCCTTGATGGCTGTTTTGACCGATGCATAGGCCGTCATCATAATGATGGGAATTTTGGGGCTGATGGCATGTATCGCCTGCTGCGCGGTCAGGCCGTCCATTTCCGCCATGCGGATATCCATTAGAATCAGATCGAAATAGGTTTTCTCGACCGCTGCCACGGCCTCCACGCCGTTTTGGGCCCCTTCGATATCGTAGCCTTCATCTTCGAGGACCGTGGTCAGCATTTTGAGATGGGTTGAATCGTCATCGACGATGAGGATTTTCGGGCTCATTTAGGCCTCCTCGGCGCGTGCTGGAGAGAGTGGAAGAACGATAGAAACCCGGCACCCCACATCCTGATTTGGCGCCGGACTTTGAATTTTAATCTGCCCGCCATGGGCCTCGATTATTTTATGGACAATCGCCAGCCCCAGGCCGGTACCCGTGGCCCGGGTCGTATAGTATGGATCGAACACCTGGTCTGATCTGTCTCTGGCGATCCCCTTACCGTTATCTTCAACCCATATCTCCAGTTGGGATTGATCCGGCAGGAGCCGGGAGCCGATACGGATACGGCCGCCCTTATCTATTGCCTGAACGGAATTTAATACGAGATTTAACAACGTCTGCGTCATTTTGTCTTTATCGAGCAGCACCGTTCGGTCAATCTTCGTCGGTGCCACCTCAATTGAGATTTCTTTTTCCCGGGCCTCGGGCGGTGTTAATTTGACGACATGGTGCAGCAGCGCCGACACATCCGTTTCGGTCGTTTCGAGTTCCATGGGGCGCGCAAGATCGAGCAAATGGGTAACCACCTGGTTAATGCGGTCGATCTCTTTGACCATGATCTCGGCATATTCCTGTTCCGTGGGTTTGCCCTGCAGCTTGTGATACAAAAACCGGGCAAAACCACGGATCGAACTCAGCGGATTTCGAATTTCATGGGCAACGCCCGCGGCCAATGTCCCCACGGCAGCCAGTTTTTCGGCCCGGATGACTTTACGCTCCAGTTCTCTGACACGGGTCAGATCTCTCAATACGATCACGGTCCCTTCCTCATCGGTCCCTTTCAGGGGTGAGGCGGTTACGTCCAGAACAACATCATCTCCGGCGGGGTGCCGCAAGCGAATCTCCCTGTTGATGACCGGCTGACGTTGTTCAAGAACCGTATCGATGCCGGAAGCCTTAAAATCGATCCATTCCCGAAGGTTCTGCTGCCGCGTTGGAGAGGCATCCAGGCCGAGCATGTCCCGGGCCTGCCGGTTGGAAAAAAATATGCCTCCGTTTTTGTCAATGCTTAACAGGCCATCGGCCATACTATTGATGACCAAGTGGCTGAAATCCTGTGAAACCTTAAGGTGCTGGCGGGTAATATAGTAGTTTTGAATCACGAAAATAAAAAACATCGCACTAGAACCGACCACCAATAGAACCCCCCCCATCAGGAAAGCATGGTGCAGATCGGCACGACGACCGGCCTCGTAACTGTCCATTTTCAAACCGATGACCATGATATTGCCGACATGGGGATTGATGTGCATCTGCCCGTGCATCATTTTTCTCATCCGCCCCATCATGGCCGGAGGTTTCCGCGGATTAAAACGCTTGGCCATTTCATAGGTGCGCTTGCCACTGGCATCTTTCTTCATATGGGCAATAATAGAATTATCATCTTTCAGCTGCGACTGCCAATCCGGCTGCAAATATTTCTGTGCCGGGTTGCTGGTGTGTACAATCGTCCCGTTATCATCAATCATATAAAAATAAGAAATATTCGGGTCATTGGCCAATTCATGAATCAAGTTGGCAATATCGTCTTGCCCCCATGCATGCATCATCATCCCTGACCGCGCGCCGGTTTCAATTGATTTCAAAATGGTAAGGCCCAGACGATGCACGAACGACAGCGTCTTTTGCTCCTCACGCTGGAGGTTCCGATACGTGGAAACAGCAATAACCGTCAGCATGATGAGCACCGTAGCAATAATCGTAAATGCCGGCATATAAAGCTTTCTGGATTCGGAGCGAGTCTTCATCGTACCGATATTTAAGCAAGTATCATGCCCTTCGGTGCGCATTACCCTTCCTTTACCGTAAAAACAGCCGAATTTTCACTGTGAATGGCGGGGATCCCGTCCGTATTCGCCTTTAATATTTTATCTAGTCACCGGAATTCCGGGTGATGCATTCGAACCGGGTGCGTAATTTTTTCCAAATCCAGGCACTTTCACTGCATTGTATGCGTAATATTTGCACATAGCCAGCCTCGCATAAAATCAGTATCACGTAAAGTCCTAAAAATTCAATGCCATATGAAAGTGGCATGCTGTTTGCTCAATCAATAGACACAATGTGGTATTTTTCATACTGAATCAGGAGGTTCGATATGCATAGATTCTATCATTCAAGTAGATCATCTGATAAATCGGCTGGCGGATCACGGGTTGGATCAACGGGCCGGCGGTTGTCACTGCTTCCGGCGCAGCCCGGATATCGCCACATCCTTTTAAATATAACCCTGGTTGGCTTTATTATCGTTATTTTCAACCTCTCACTTGTTGATACGACGCGTGCCCATGGCGGTAAAACCCATCAAGCCGAAGGCATAACGGCCCTTGAAGCCGTACAGACGGCGACCGGGTTGTTTGAGCGTCTGGTGGAAAAAGGCAAACTGGATGAGACCTGGGAAAACGGATTGGTCAAAATTCGTGTGTCGCATCCAGCCGATGCCGGCGGGTCAAATTATACCGTCTCTTTCCATCGACGATCAAGGCCGGATCGTTTCATGTCCCAAAGGCATCGCACCTGATAAAGTAAAGCAGAATAAGAAGACCTGCAGCGCTGCGTTTCCTGTTACCCGTTGCCGCAATTGCAAGATCTTCAGGCAGTGCCCGGTGAGCCAGGGTAAAAAGGCCTTTTATTACCACTACAAAGAAAAAGACGTACGACTTACCCGCAGAAGGCTAAATGAGAACACCGCCGCCTTCAAAGATACGTATCGGTACCGGGCTGGAATCGAAGGGGCGATGTCGGAATTTGACCGACTAACCGGCGTTAAGCACCTTCGCGTCCGAGGTATGAAGGCGGTATGCTTCGCTGTGGTGATGAAGGCCATCGGTCTCAACATCTTACTGGCCGGCAGGTTCAGGAACCGGAAAAAAGCCCCCCTGAACCACAATGTGGCACCATCGGATCCTTTTTAGTGGTCTGTGTGCTTGTCAAAAAGCAATTTAAGCACCGAACGAAAAGCTAACCACGATGCTATTAAAATTTCAGCTAAAATTTTTAAATCGGCCGAAATTGGCTTTTTCGGTTTTTACGAGGCCATCACAATTAATATGGGTGAAATCAAAAAAAATAGGATTCTGAAACCTGACACCTTTTCCATCGATTATGGTGTTTGTACCCATATCGGGCAGCGGGACCAAAATCAGGATGCCGTGCTGATAGAATCCGTACCGGTATCTTTAAACGGAAACGGCTACCTCTTTGCCGTTGCCGACGGCATGGGAGGCCATACTGGTGGCGGTCTTGCCAGTCGGATGGTCTGTGATTGTCTCAATGATAATTATAGAAAAAAGATATTGGAAAAGCCGGAAACCGGTCTGACAGATATAAGTCGCTGTTTAACTGAAGCGATCATGCGCGCCGATCGATATATTCGTCTCCAGGGGTTAAAGGACGACAAACTGGCGGATATGGGAACAACCATATCCTGTCTCGTTCTTTCGGATACTCACCTTATTATCGCCCACGTGGGTGACAGCCGAATCTACTGTTTGCGGAAAGGCCGCTTAATCCGCCTGACGGTCGATCATACCTTCGTGCAGGATATGATTTTTGAGGGCGAGGTTGATCCCGCCAAAGCACACCTGCACCCCCTGCGCCATATGCTCACGCGCGCAGTGGGTACGGGAGAGCCCCTTCCCTGGGTCGATCTTTACATCGATTCGTTAGATCCAGCCGGACGGTTGCTGTTATGTACCGATGGGCTATATAATGCGCTGTCAGACCAGCACTTACTTGGCCGGCTTTCGCGGGAAGTGACCGCGACTGATGCGGCCGCAAAACTGGTGAAACAGGCTCTGCAAAAGGGTGCTCGGGACAATACCACCGCCATCGTCGTTGATTTTAAACATAGCGCCACTGGCCAACCCGGTGAGCGATAAGACAATGGATTCAGAGATAAATAGACAAGCGTGCTCCCTGCGTAAAACCGGGATGGTAATCGATAGCAAATGGGTCCTCATCGAATGCATCGGAAAAGGCGGTATGGGTGAGGTTTTTCGCGCCCATCAGCTCAACCTCAAGCGCGATGTCGCCATCAAGCTGATCTCCGAAGAAATTCTGAGAGACTCAGAAAATCCGGGAGAAGTCGCAAGTGCCATGGATCGTTTACAGAGAGAAGTTCAAACCATGGCTCAGGTGCGGCATTCCAATGTATTACAGATTTATGACTACGGATCGGTCAGTGTTGGGGAAAAAGATTCCCTGGAGCAGGTGCAGTATATCGCCATGGAGTACGTTCCCGGAAATACCTTGCGCTATACGATGTCCGAAGAGGGTTTCGGTGTTGATCCCGATCTGCTGGCAGCCTGGATAGAGAAATATTTTCTTCTGGTTCTGGGCGGGCTGGAAGCGATTCATGCCCACGACATCGTTCATCGGGATATCAAGCCGGAGAATATCCTCATGGATGGCGACATTCCCAAGATCGCCGATTTCGGTCTGGCAAGATCTCCGAAACTAAGAGCCGTGTCCAACTCCTGGGACGTGAAGGGGACCATGTGCTACATGGCTCCTGAGCAATTTACCGATTTTCGTAAAGCCAATTTTTCGGCGGACATCTATTCCCTTGGAAAAATACTTTACGAGGTTATCAATGGAAAATTAAACGCCAACATGGTGCCTTTCAAAACAGTCTCCCTAAAAAATCCCGAGGTCGGATTACTCAAGACGATAGACAGCATTATCCGCAAGGCCACTGATGAGGATCACCGTAAACGTTATCAATCCGTGTCTGAGATGCGGAAAGCCATCGTCAATGCATTAAATTCCTTCAGCGGGGAAGTAAAACAACTTCAAACCCACACGGGGGTCCCCCTTTATGTCCGCAGGCTGTGGACCGGAATCATAATCGTTCTGCTGGCCGTCGGAGGGATGGCAATTTATCATCTGCTGAACAAGGGCGGGCCCGCTGAAAAAGCGAACCTCGAAGGTGCTGAAATTTCCAGTAACGAGAAGCACACGGATACATCAAAACCGGCACCTGCCCGGATGAGCGAAGACGGACGCGAGATGGTACTGATCAACGGTACCGGGCCCGGTCCTGGGTTCTACACTGACGCAGCCCTGGTCACTTTTCATCATTACGTTGAATTTCTTAACGAGGTCAGTGAAACCTTGGAGGTGAATGATGATATCGTAAAAAATAACGGAGATATATGGATTTATCTGGGCGATAATAGTGCTCCATCTGATCAGATTTTTTACCGGAACTCGCGGTTTCACCTGCGGAATGCAGAATGGGCTTCAAAACCAGTCGTGCGGGTCACCTGGCTGGGCGCCCGGGCCTTTGCCCGCCATTATGACGAACGCCTGCCCACCTACGGTGAGTGGCAGCGCCTCAGCCGGAAGCTTGCCTTGGTACCTGAACCACCGAAAACATCGAGCACCGCCTGGGAGGGGGAGGACACCCCGCATTCCAACATGGTGGTGGATATGGAGAGGATGCATACATCGGTTGGAAATACCGGTGGTTTGTTAAATGAAAAAAAACAAACGGTCGTCAAGGAGTGGTTGACCCTGAAAAAAGATTCATCTCCAACCAGCCATGTCGTTGAGTGGCCTGTCGCCAGTGCACCGCAAAACCGGACCAGGCGATATCCCTGGGAAGGATTTTACGACGTGGGTTTTAGAACCGTCATGGATATTCATGCTAAGGAATGATTCTTTATTCACATATCGGAAGGCCTTAAGGAAACGCACTCAAAGAGGGCAGGAAACCGTAGGGGGTCTGACTTTCCCCTTCGGGAAGTGCAGGGCCGCGCGGTGTACGGGCAATTTATTTTGTTCGTTATTTTTCCCTCCGCATCGATAGAACCTGTTCAGACCACCAGAGGTGAAGTGATTAGATCGATATTTATATTACCGGAAACGATAAAAATCGGCAGATAGGTATCGTATTACTTCTTCCATCACCGGGAGATAAAATACTGCAAAAGGAGAACGGATCATGAAACCTAAAGAACAGATACTGAAATTTATCCAGAACGCCTATGAAAATCCACCCAAATCAGACACCTCCGGAAGGGCTGACCAACCCGGGGAAAAGACATCCCAAAATGAAGTCATCCGTGAACTTTTTGACGGTATGAGCACGGGCACTGCTCGGATCATTATTGAAAGGGAGATAAGCCGGACTATTGAAGAAGAGTTCAATATCGACCAAGTCAAAAACAAGGGACGTTATTATCTGGCCAGAATCGTCCGCCCGGACGGGATCTCAATCCAAAGGCTGTTGGTCGACAAACAGACCGGAAATGTGCAGATGGTCGGCCGTTGAGCGGGTCTTGATAATGCCATTTTGATTTAGACACTCACTACCCATTCGCTGTGCTCATTTGAGACGAAGAGAACAGAGATATTTTTACTTCTTTTCTTTGCCGGAACGTACATTCCGCACCCTTTAATGTGGTTATTTGAGTATTTATTCGGTTGATATCTGTTCTCAATCCTGATTTTATACTACTTACGGCACGGTGAAGACTTCATCCGAGACACCCATTGTTTTCAGATACTCGCGTTGGAAATCTTTTAACGGTCTTGCCGGTTTACGGTTCCTGCCCGTGGTTATCACTAAGATACCGGCAAATTTGGTTGTCATCACAAAAGAAGTCGGTTTCTTTGTTGGTCGGCGTTCCCAGCCGGTTAACGTGCAATCGTTTGCTTCAACATACTGGCGCATGGACCGCTCCATTAATCGCCAAACCAGAAGAGAAATTAAAAGAATAAGGCCAGGCACTTCGATCCTTTCAGCCTTTTTGAGAAATATACTATTCACAATCGCAGGGTCTTTCAGAAAGCTGAAGTTTTTCTCGATGCCGATTTGGCCTTTGTATAGTTGTAACAGCTCAACCGCCGGCCGTTTGGCTTTGCTATGACTGTAGGTGATTTGAAAAGGCGGATCGGCCAGATCGTAGTCGCCATAGACGCTGACTGATGTCGTATCAAAATGAACACGACGGGCATCGACATCGAACACGGAAATGGCATTTTGGGAAAGTTGGGAAAAGATCTTCAAGGTTCCGGTTTCAAAGATCTTGTCCATTGCCCGGCCCAGGTTTGTATCACAAAAAAGATCCGGTTCGATGGCCGATCCCAGTAACAGTTCGGTATCCTTTTCCTCAAAGAATTCCGTTCACCGGTAAAGGGGCGTTCGGCCCGAAATGGTATCGAGAACCATGGC
>QNYZ01000058.1 GCA_003973265.1 Deltaproteobacteria bacterium
GTGAGCTTGTGCTGGTAGTCGTGCACGTCCTGGGCCATGGCGATATCCAGCGGCGTCCAGTGGTTCTTGTTGGCGTTGAGAAAATATTCCCAGGCCCAGGGATAACGGAAAGGCGCGAGCTGGTTGATGTCGGTCAGGCCGTTGATGATGCGCTTGTCGCTGGCGCGCACCGGTTCGGTGGAGGTCAGCATGACCCGCGTCTCGCGGTTGCGGCGACGGATATCGTCGTCGAGCGGCGCCGATGTTTCGCTCACGGCATGAAACGACGGCTTCGTCGCGCAGGAGTTCATTCCCAACTGGGACGACAAGGCCGCCGCGCTCCGGCACGCCGCCGAGGTGTGCGACGTGTAGACCAAGCACCCCGCAAACCGGAGTTCCGTCTTTCACGGCGCGGCGGTTTTCATTAGCCTGTCGCGCATGCGGTTCATCCGTGACATTCACGCTGGAAAGGAGGCCAGCGGCAAGCCAACGATCTCGTTCGAGTTTTTTCCGTTCAAGACCCCCGAGGGCGAGGCGATCCGCCTGTTCGCCGGCGGCGAGCTCGCCATGGGCGGCCCGCTGGTATGCCACTACCTGATGCCCGACGGCTGTTTCATCCCCGACTGCAATCCTTCGGCACGCTTTTCCAGCCGGATTTTTATAGCCGCATTATCCGGAACAATGAGCGGGCGGTTGGTCAGGGTAAAGGGGCAGATCGGCGTGATAATGGTCCCCTGGACATTGGGATGAATAATGGGACCGCCGGCGGCCAGGGAATACGCCGTTGAGCCGGTAGGGGTGGCCACAATCAGGCCGTCGGCCCGGTAAGTGGTCAGGTATTGATTATCAATGTACGTGATGATATCGGCCAGCCGTGCCAGGGCGCCGCGGTTGATCACCACGTCGTTGAGAACGGTCTCTCTCAAAATTTCTTTTTCATCTCTTAACACCCGAACGACCAGCCGCATCCGTGGCCGGATGGTCAGTTGATTATCTAAAACAGCCCTCGCGACCGGATAGAGATTTTCGGCCGTGGTTTCAGCCAGAAAACCAAGGTCACCGAATTTGACGCCAAGGACGGCAATGGGCTGATCACCAATCCAGCGAACCGCGCTGATAAATGTGCCGTCTCCGCCCAGAACGAAGACGCAGGACAGGTCAGCGGGCGCGTTGCCGGTATAGGGATCGTTGCGGTCCGCCGACCCGACCTCTCCCGGGTTGAACGGCTCCCTGCGTACAACCATCATCGAATGGCCGGTCAGCCACGCTTGAAATTTATCCGCTGTTTTTTCCGCCTGTGGATCCGCTTTAACGACCAGCCCGATTTTTTTCACGGCGTGCACCTTTACGTGTTGGTAATGTAAATAATATTGATTATGGCAAACGTTATGGTGAACGGCAAGGGTTTAATTCTTTTCAGGGGCATCATTTTTTGATGGCCTTTTCGCGTGCCCGGAAATCACTTTTCCTTGACAAGACGGTCGCCATATTTCTATAATTACCCGGCATTTTGTTATACTGATTCCAGTTTGTAAATACCGCCACCGATCTTCACGAAAGTTAAACTAAAAACGCGAAAAAGTATTTACGGGCCGAATGCAATACCGGGGCATCCGAAAACACGATCATGCTGAGTCCGGTTTCTGGGTGCCATTTATATTTATCCATCTCAAATAAGGAGGAAAAGATGAAAAATAGGCGAATGTATCTTGTCGTACTGACCGTTATGGTTGCGCTTATGATTCCGGGACTGGCGCTGGCCAAGCAGTTTAAAATCGGGGTGACGACCATCGTCACGCACCCGGCACTGGAAGCCGACCAGCAGGGCTTTGAAAAAGCGCTGGCTGATGCCGGTGTGGATGCCGTTTATGATTATCAGAATGCGCAGGGGGAAATGGCCAACGCCCAGGCCATTGCCCAGAAATTTGATGCGGACAAAGTCGACCTGGTGCATGCCATTGCCACGCCGACCGCACAGGCCGCCTGCAAAGTGATTAAAAAAATTCCCGTCGTGTACTCCTCGGTGACCGATCCGGTCGATGCCGGGCTGGTCAAAAGCATGGATGCCGCCGGTGCCAACGTTACCGGCGTGTCGGATGCATGGCCCGTTGATCGTCAGATCGGATTGTACCATGAAATGCTCCCGTCAGCCAAAAAATGGGGGACCATCTACAATGCCGGTGATGCCAACTCGGTTAAAAGTATCGGCTGGACCCGGGACGCCATGAAGAAACGCGGTCTGGAACTGGTTGAGGTGACGATATCCAACTCCAGTGAAGTATACACCGCCGCCCAGTCTTTAATCGGACGAGTGGATGCCGTATATATTACATCGGATAACATGGTCGCGTCTGCCTTTGGCTCGGTGACCAAGGTTTGTAATGGAAATAAAATACCGTTGTTCGTCGGCAACACGGACCAGGTTCCCATGGGTGCCATTGCCGCGCTTGGATTCGATTATTATGCCGTGGGGTATGCCGCCGGAAAAAAAGCAGCATTGATTCTTAAAGATGGCAGGAATCCGGGAAGTATCCCTTCCGGCCTGGCCGAGGATCTGAAGCTGCATATCAACCCCAAAGCCGCGGCAAAGCAGGGGATGATGCTTGATAAAAAGTATATCGATACCGCCGATAAGGTGATCAAATAACCGGACTGTCGAAAAACATGCGTCCCCGGCTTTATGGGCCGTGGGCGCAATTATTTTAAGATAAAGACGATATGGTTGTTCTCAGTATACTGCCGATTGGCCTGCAGCAGGGGCTGGCATATGCCCTGGTTGCCTTAGGGATTGCCATCACGTTCAGAGTGCTGGCCTTTCCGGATTTAACCGTTGACGGAAGCTTTCCACTGGGCGGGGCTGTTGCGGCCCGCCTGATTTTCGAAGGGATGGATCCAACGCTGGCGACACTGGCTGCACTGGTGGCCGGTTTTATTGCCGGCAGTCTCACGGGCATCTTGAATACCCGGCTGAAAATCAACAGCCTGCTGGCCGGGATTCTGATGATGACGATTCTCTATTCGGTCAACTTGAGAATCATGGGCCGTGCCAATATTCAGCTTCTATACAAGTCCACCGTGTTTACATTCATGGAAAATATGGACGTGGTTCGCTTTGTTCCGGTCATTCTTTTCTTCTTTCTGATTACCGCGGTCGTCAAGATCCTGGTCGATCTTTTTCTGCATACTGAATACGGCATGGCGCTGCGGGCGACCGGAGATAATGAAGATATGATCCGTTCCCTGGGGGTCAACACGGACAATGCGACCGTATTCGGCCTGGGGCTGTCCAATGGGCTGGTGGCGTTATCCGGCGCACTGGTGGCCCAGGATCAGGGATTTGCCGATGTAGGCATGGGGATCGGGATGATTGTTGCCGGGCTGGCATCCATCATCATCGGAGAGGCCCTGATCAAGCCGAAAACCGTATTTCGCCTGACCCTGGCAGCGGTCTTCGGATCCGTGCTTTACCGGTTTATTATTTCCCTGGGATTGCGGCTGGGCCTGGCGCCGACAGACTTGAAAATGGCCACCGGGTTTATGGTTATTCTGGCGCTGGGCGTACCGGCCTTTAAAAAAACGCGTGAAGGTAAAATCCATCTGAGAGGGGTATAGGCGTGACCGAAAAAATGCTCGTCTTTGAAGGGATTACCAAAATATTCAACCCGGGTACCCAGGATGAAAAGCGCGCTCTGAACCAGATCGATCTTGATGTCAGGGCCGGTGATTTCATTACCATCATCGGCTCCAATGGCGCCGGGAAATCGACACTTCTCAATGTCATTGCCGGTACCCATCAGGCGGAAGAGGGGCGTCTGATCATCGATCAGAAGGACGTGACGAAGACGCCGGATTATAAAATGGCCGCGTATATCTCACGGGTTTTTCAGAGCCCCACCATGGGGACGGCCGGAGAAATGACGATTGCGGAAAACCTCAGCCTGGCCGATTGCCGGGGTAAAAGGCGGGGGCTGAAGTGGGGGGTGACCCGTGCCCGCAAAAAAAGATTTCGCGAATTGCTGAAGATGCTGGAACTCGGCCTGGAAGACCGGCTGAACCAGGCGGTCGGGCTTCTTTCCGGCGGTCAACGGCAATCCCTGACGCTGCTGATGGCCACATTGTCGCTGCCGAAGTTGCTGCTGCTGGATGAGCACACCGCCGCACTGGACCCCCGAACGGCTGCAAAAGTATCCGAATTGACCAACCGGATGGTTGAAGAAAATCAGTTGACCGCATTGATGGTGACCCACAACATGAAACAGGCCATCCGCAGCGGTAACCGTATGATCATGCTTCACGAAGGTAAGGTTCGGTTCGATGTGAGGGGAAAAGAAAAAGAAAACCTGACGGTTGAGGAAGTCGTCAAACGGTTTGGGGCCACGCTCAAGGACGAGTCGCTGCTGTCCTGATATTTTACGGCTCAGGGGGCTCCACACGGTTTAAAATTATGCTTGACCGGAATCCCGGTATCTCATATCAATATCAGAATCAGATTTTTAAATGCGAACATAGATACGAACCCATAACCGTCCAAACAAGGGAGGATTGCTATGAAAAAGACGAAAAATTTTTTGATTTTCGGCCTGGTATTATGTGTGGCCGTAATTTTTGGTGCGACCAGCACGGTGATGGCCGGTGATACCATTCGGATCGGTGTGGCCTCGCCCTTTACCGGTGATCTGGCCTCTTATGGTGATAATATCAAGGCCGGTGTAAATTTGAAACTGGCCGAAATCAATGGCGCCGGTGGCATCAACGGCAAAAAAATTGAACTGGTCTGGGGGGACGATCTTTGCGCACCTAAAGATGCGGGCACGGTCGGCGCTAAATTTGCGGCGGACAAGAGTATCGTGGCCGTCATCGGGCACCTCTGCTCGTCGGCTACTCTGGCAGCCATGCCGATTTACGTCCGGGCGGGGATGCCCGTTATTTCTCCCACTTCTACCAATCCGACGATCGGTGATGTGGGCAAAGGCTGGTTTTTCCGGAATTGCTATACGGATGATTTCCAGGGAAAATATCTGGCCAAAGAAGTGGTTCCCAATCTGCTGAAGAAAAAGAAAGTGGCCATTTTTTATGAAAACAACGACTATGCCATTGGTCTGAAAGATTCATTCATGGCCGGTGCCAAGGAAAGTGGCATTGAAGTCACAGGCGCCGAAGCGTATGTGGCCAAAACCACGGATTTTACGCCCCAGCTGACCAAGCTGCTGACCGCCAAGCCGGAAGCCATCTTTTTATGCGGCTATCACCCGGAAGGCGCGCTGATTGCCGGACAGGCCCGGAAACTGGGCTTTAATGGTCCGCTGTTTGGTGCCGACGGTATCGACAACGTCGATTACATTAAAATCGGCGGCGAAGCCACCGAAAATACGTATTGTACGGTTCCCTTCCTGGCAGAAGCCTCGGGACCTGCCGGTCAGGCATTTGCCAAAAACTTCAAGGCCGCTACCGGTCGGGATGTGGACTGGATGAGCGCCAATGCCTATGACTGCCTGGGGATTCTTGCCGATGTCATTGCCAAGACCGGAGCGGATCGGAAAAAGATCCGCGATGGACTGGCTGCCATCAACTCCGAGGCCAATGGATACAAAGGCGTTACCGGCATGACCTATTTTAATTCAAAGGGCGATTGCGCGAAACCCGCCTTTGTGAAGATGGTCAAAGACGGTAAATTTGTTTCCGCCCGGTAATTTCATTTTTCATTGAGAATCAGATATCGCGCCGGAACGAATGGTGTTCCGGCGTCATCTAATCGATAGGTGAGGGGAGTCCTTTTTGTTTCTGCAACAGCTCGTTAACGGATTGATCATCGGTGGTATTTACGCGATGATTGCTGTGGGTTACACCATGATCTATGGCGTTATCCAGCTTATCAATTTCGCTCACGGCGAGATATACATGCTGGGTGCCTTTTTCGCTGTTACGTTCATCTCGTTCCTGGGGCTTCCCTTTTTTGCCGCCTTTCTTTTGTCCATGATCTGCTGCGCGATATGCGGCATGTTTCTGGATGTATTGGCCTATCGCCCGTTAAGAGAATCGCCGCGTTTAGCCGCGCTGATTACCGCCATCGGCATGTCCATTTTTCTTCAGAATCTGGCCATGATTATCTGGGGATCCCGGCAAAAGCCCTTTCCCCACGGATCGGTACCGGCTTATTTTGGCCAGATCGCTGTTACCTTTGGCGGGGTGAACTTATCCTGGTTTCATATCTTCATTTTTTCGTTTACCCTGGTTATGATGTTGGGATTACATCTTACCATCAAAAAAACACGATGGGGAAAAGCGATGCGGGCCGTGGCACAGAATCAGACCATGGCGGCATTGGTGGGGATCAATGTCAACCGGGTGATCACCTATACATTTGCCCTGGCGGGTGCCCTGGGGGGTGCGGCAGGGATTCTGGTCGGGGCGTATTATAACTCGCTTTACCCGACCATGGGATATGTCGCGGGTGTAAAGGCGTTTGCCGCGGCCGTACTGGGCGGTATCGGTTCAGTCCCCGGTGCCATGGTTGGCGGCGTTATACTGGGGGTGGCCGAAGCCCTGGGCGCGGGATACCTGAGTTCACTGTACAGAGACGGTATTTCCTATGCCGTCATGATTATCGTGATCATCCTGATCCCCGCCGGTTTGTTCGGGAAGCTCATCAAAGAAACCAAGAAGAGCATGTGAGATGGGTCGCTTACGTATTCAACAACTGAGTCGCGGTGGCAAAATAAGAATTGGATTGCTGATCCTGGTCCTGATTTTACCCTTATTCCCCTTTATCTCCGACTACGCACTGCACATCGCCATTCTCATTTTCATGTATATGATTTTAGCGCTGGGATTAAATATCGTTCCCGGCTTTAACGGTCTGCTCGACCTGGGGTACGTTGGATTTTACGGGATTGGTGCGTATACTTCGGGCCTGTTAACCATTCATTTCGGTCTCTCCTATTGGCTGATCATTCCCATTGCGTTTTTAAACGGCGCACTTTGGGGCGTTCTTTTGGGGGCCCCGACGCTTCGGCTGACCGGTGATTACTTTGCCATTGTCACATTCGGTTTCTCCGAACTGGTTGTCCTGTTTTTAACCAATGAAATCTGGCTGACACGCGGGCCATTGGGGCTGCCAGGTATTGCTCCCCCCTCCATTGATTTATCCTGGCTCGGAGGGCCAAAGTGGGAGTTTGCAGGGGAAGTGCCTTACTATTATCTGGCCATCTTGATGGTCCTGGTGACGGTTTTTGTCATGTACCGGATTCAGGATTCCCGCCTGGGACGCGCCTGGTTTGCCATCCGCGATGATGAAATCGCCGCCGTTTCCTGCGGGATCAACCTGTTGCACTACAAGGTGATCGCGTTTGCCATCAGCGCCGCTTTCGGTGCGGTGGCCGGAAGCTTTTTTGCCCGCTGGGTGACCTTCCTTTCCCCGGATATGTTCAAATTCTGGGAATCCTTTCTGGTGCTCTGCATGATTGTTTTGGGCGGGATGGGAAATATCTGGGGGGTCATGGTAGGTGCCGTGGTGCTGGTATCCTTAAGTGAAATACTACGCGAAATACTACCGCTTCTCGGATTGCCGGTTGAGGTCCGCTTTCTGGTCTTCGGGCTGATCATGGTGATCATGATGCGGTTCCGGCCTGCCGGCCTGATGCCCATTCCCGCTGTGGCGGCCAAAATGAAGGCCGGCCAGGTGAAAAGGAAACCGGCCGTGGCGACTGCAGGATCAAAAAAATGACTCCGATTTTAGAAATATCCGGCCTGTCAAAAAATTTTGGGGGCCTGAAAGCGTTGCAGAACATAAGCTTTCGGATAAATCCTGATGAAATCATCGGTTTGATCGGCCCCAATGGTGCCGGAAAAACAACCTTGTTCAATTGCGTGGCCGGTGTGGAAAAGCCGAGCTTGGGGAAGGTAACATTCACCAAAGACGGTCAGGCGACTTCCATTGGGGGCAGGAAGCCGGAAACAGTCACATTGCTGGGAATTGCCCGGACTTTCCAGAATATCCGGCTTTTTGATAACCTGACGGTTCTTGATAATGTTAAGATCGGCCGGCATTGCCGGTATAAATCGAGCATTTTCGGTGCGGTAACAAGATCGCGCAGTCAGCAGGCCGAAGAGAAGGCGATTGCCGAAACCGCGGAAGAGTTTCTGGCGTTTGTAGGATTGAAGGGACGCGGAGGAGAAATCGCCAGTTCCATGCCATATGGAGACCAGCGCCGGCTGGAGATTGCCCGGGCGCTGGCAACCGAGCCCAGGCTGTTGATGCTTGATGAACCGGCGGCAGGAATGAACCCCATGGAATCGCGTGAGTTGATGGACCTCATCGAACGGATCCGGAAAAAGGGGGTTGCCATTTTATTAATCGAGCACGACATGAAAGTCGTCATGGGCGTCTGCGACCGGGTCGTTGTCATCAATCACGGTGAATGGCTGACCGAGGGAAAACCGAAAGACGTTCAAAACGACCCGAAGGTCATCGAAGCTTATCTGGGATCCGGGGCCGCCAATGCTGCTTAAATTAGAAAACGTTAAGACCTATTACGGAAATATTCGCGCCCTCAAGGGGATCTCTATCGAAATCGAAGAGGGCGAAATTGTCTGCCTGATCGGTGCCAACGGTGCCGGGAAATCGACGAGCCTGATGACCATCAGCGGTGTTTTGACACCGGTTGAGGGAGAGGTGCTTTACCAGGGGCAATCCATCACCGGCCTGCGGCCAGACAAAATTGTTCAGCAGGGCATCTGCCAGGTGCCCGAAGGGCGCATGATATTCCCGTTGCTGACGGTAAGTGAAAACCTGGACCTGGGCGCTTACCTGCGGAAAGATAAAAATGGCGTAAAAGCGGATCTTGACCGTGTTTTTTCGCTTTTCCCGGTGCTGTCCGACCGGCGCGGCCAACATGGCGGGACCCTTTCCGGCGGCGAGCAGCAGATGCTGGCCATTGGCCGGGCATTGATGGCCCGCCCCAGGCTCCTATTGCTCGATGAGCCCTCCCTGGGCCTGGCCCCGATCATCGTGGATTCGATTTTTGATATTATCCGCCAGATCAACCAGGATGGTACGACAATTCTACTGGTTGAACAAAACGCACAGGTGGCCCTGCGATTCTCCCACCGGGGGTACGTTCTGGAAACCGGCGAGATTGCCCTCACCGGCAAGGCTTCCGACCTGCTCAAGAATGAAGAGGTGCGAAAGGCCTATCTGGGCGAGTAGGCTATTCATTGTTCGCTTCGTCTCTCCTCTAACCCATGTCTCACAATTAACCCCGGGTCTCACAATTAACCCCGGGTCTCACAATTAACCCCGGGTCTCACAATTAACCCCGGGCAGCGTGCCTGGCTTGAGTGATCTATCCCACGGCCCCTGCAGCTCTCAGCATACGGGTCAGCTTGGCCATTGCCGGATCCCTTTTCGGAAATCCCAGTCCGTAATCCGGCGCAGCAATGAGCCGGGCGGCGTTGAAGTGGCCCATGGCGGCCCGTAACCGCTCCCTGATCTCCACAACGGTTCTGCGATCCAGAAGTGATTCAATATTATCCGGCGGATGGCGATAACGCACCCTTCCGCCGGATGATGCGGACCTGGTTAGTATAGATCCGTCATATCCAGGAGAACCAGGGCCACCCAGTACGAAACACCGATGACCGCCACCCAGGACAACAGTAGAAATACATTCATTGAAACCTCCAAAAGAGAGAAGTAATTATCTTCAGTTATGATTAATACCCGTGGCCGACAACTTCTTCGACCGTCAGTTTTTTCCTGTCCATGAGCCACCAGACGTACGCCACATAAGCCAGGACGAACGGGATGGCAATGGCCACATAGGTCATCACGGTCAGGGTAAACGGGCTTGACGATGCATTGTAGATCGTCAGGCTGGACTGAAGGCTGGCCTTTGACGGGTAAAAGGCGGTATTATTGTATGCGGGTAGAAGCAGTACGGTGAGGCCCACCAGGACGGTACCAAGCCCGCCGAACCAGATGCCGGCCGTACTGTCGGACTTTGCCGTCTTGAACACGCCCAGAATGACCAGGACCAGGCCGACAAGCAGAAAAACAAGGAGCCAGGAGTTGGCCAGCAGGTTGCCCAGGTATTTGCGCGTGACCAGGGCGATGGTTCCCTGGTCATCCACGATCCCGAATCCCTTCATCAGCAGCAGGCTGACGAGGACATAGAGCAGAAACGGCAGGGAAATAACAAAATTTTTAAATGCCGCCTGGCGCAGGCGTGTTTCCATCTCCGGCACGTCGGTGTAATCAATATTATTGATCAGGTACATGGCGCCAAGTGTCCGGGCATTGAAAACCAGGAAGAGGCCCAGCGACAGGTTAAACAGGCTGAACGCCGCTTCCAGGCCGCGCATCGGGTGAGTCCATTTGACGAAATTATAGATGCTGAGTTCAAAGTTCGAGCCGGTGTAGAAGGTGCCGACCGCAGCCCCGATCAAAAGGATGCCCACGGACCCGTTAATGAATAAAAAGAGTTCGTACCCTTTTTCTCCCAGCACATTACCGGGCATTTTGCGGTACTCGTAGCTGACCGCCTGAATAATGAAGGTGAACAGGATCAATATCCAGACCCAGTAAGCACCGCCAAAACTGGTGGCGTAGAACTTGGGGAAGGCGGCGAAGAGCGCACCGCCGAACAGGACCAGGGTGGTAAAGGTCAATTCCCACTTTCGCCCCAGTGAATTGATCACCAGGGCTTTTTCGGTATCTGTTTTTGCCACCTGCCACAGCAGCGTCTGGCCGCCCTGAACAAACGTCAGGAAGAGGAACAGGGCGCCGACAATCGAACAGATGAGCCACCAGAGATGTTGTAACGTCGCATAATCAAGATTTCCTATCATTTTAATTCTCCTCCGGGCCGATGTTGATTTGTTTGGTCATAATCCGTATTTCGGCAATAAGCAGGATGGCAAACAGCACGAAAAACATGAAAAACGTGGTCTGGACCGTGCCGGTCGTCAGGTTCGAACGCGCCACTGTCACTGGCAGCAGGTTCTGGATTGTCCAGGGTTGTCGTCCGACTTCGGCGACGACCCACCCGGCTTCATGGGCGATCAGGCTGAGAAAGAACATGAGGGTTCCCAGGCCGAGAAACCATCTTTTTTCAAGAAGTACGTCTTTCATGGAGAAGTAGAGGAATCCCAGGCAGACCAGTGGAAACAGGGTTCCTAAAAACACCATGATGTGAAAGGCATTAAAGGAGATTCCCACCGAAGGTACGGCTGCTTCGGGTTTGGATAAAAAGCCGTAGCCAAGGTAATCCCTGTTTTGATTAAACGTGGCCAGGGATTTCTTGGAGGCGATCGTATTTCCCTTTTTCATTTCCTTTTTGTAAGCGTCGAGAGCGGCCAGGGCGAGTTTCCCCTTTTTTATTTTTTCCGCCGCGCCCATGATGTTTTCCCTGGCATTTCCGTAGACCAGGTCGTTGATGCCGGGAACGAAAGAGCCGAAAGACCGGTTGGCCAGCAGGGAGAGTATCCCGGGAACCCGGATTTCAAACTTAAAAGCGTCCTGCTTGTCGCCTACTTTTTTGTTGGTGTTTACCAAACCCAGTGCCACCACCCCGGCGTTGTGCTGTCCTGTGTAGAGTCCTTCGATAGCGGCCAGTTTCATGGGTTGGTTCTGGGCGACCTCGTAGGCGGCTTCATCGCCGGTGAAAGCGACAAAACCGGAGGAGAGCAGACCAAAAATTGCCGCTACCATGATCGAGCGCTTGGCCATTTGAATATGTCGTTTTTTAAGCAGATACCACGATGAAATGGAGATAATAAAGAAAGAAGCCAGCAGCATGGAAGCGCTGGTGGTGTGGGTGAATTTGGAAACCGCCACGGGTGAAAAGACCACATCAGAAAAACTTTGCATTTCAAAACGGGCCGTATCGGCGTTGAAAGCCTGGCCGACCGGGTGCTGCATCCAGGCGTTGGCCACGAGGATCCACACGGCCGACATATTGGAGCCGACGGCAACCATCCAGGTGGAAAAGAGATGGAATCGTTTGGACACGCGGTTCCATCCGAAAAACATGACCGCAAAAAAAGTGGCTTCGAGGAAAAAGGCGATGAGCCCTTCGATGGCCAGCGGCGCTCCGAAAATGTCACCCACCATCCAGGAGTAGTTGGACCAGTTGGTACCGAACTCAAACTCCAGAATGATACCGGTGGCCACGCCGATGGCGAAGTTAATGCCGAACAGCTTCATCCAGAACCGGGTCAGCCGCTTCCATTCCTCACTGCCTGTTTTCACGTAGATAGAGTGATAAAAAGCAATGATCCAGGTGATCCCGAGCGTGAGCGGCACGAAGATCCAGTGATACATGGCTGTCAGCGCAAATTGCGCTCTGGCCCAGTTCACCATGGACAGGTCGAAATGTTCAATCATTTTTCCTTTCCTCCTGTTGGGTCGTTGGTATGGGGGACATATTGCGTTATCTGTTCGATAACGTATGCCGATTTCTGATCTTCCGTTGTGAATTTTGAATCCAGGAAATCCTGAAAAAAGAATATCTTAAGCACCGCAAACATGATGATCAGTTTAATAATGATCAGCTTCCACAATGTCCGGCCGACGGTCATCCGGCGAAATCCGTTCAGATAGAAACGAAAAATCCGGGTGAAAAACCGGGGGGAAGGCATGTCGGGTGGGTTCATCAGCGCTGTTGATGACGGGATGGGGTTCATTTTAACGGCCTCCATGGACTTCAAATTCGGGAAGAATCGGAACGCAGGGCCCCTCGTGGGCCAGTTGATCAAAGGTGACTTCTGCCAGCGTTGCCCGCAGCTGATCCCGGGCCCGCATCCATACCTGGTGAACCGAACAATTGTAGGATACCTTACAGGAATCCGGCAGTGCGACACAGTCGTTTAGGAAAATTTGACCGATCATAATCTCGACCACCGTCAGAAGGGAGATCGCCTTTGCGTCTTTAATAAGGGCAATGCCGCCCTGGGGACCCTGCCGGGTCTCAATTAAACCGGCTCTGGCCAGATCCTGGGCGATCTTGGCCAGGAAATGGGGGGGGATATCGGCCTCGCTGGCAATTGTCTGCCGTTTAACGACAATGCCACGACCCTGCAATGTCAGGTAGAGGATGCATCGGATCGCATATTCTGCTGCTCTGGTCAGTCGCATCAGGAGGCTCGCATGCAAATAGTTTTTATTAAGATAAACAGGATCGTTATTATCTTGTATAGGCAAGAAAATTTTATGTCAAGTAGAATTTAATTATCGATGGCCCCGGTTTATATTTATTGCCGGGGAGTACGGATTAAATCATAACGTGTTGTTTGATTGTTCCAGGGGGCATATGTTTTTCAGCCAGCTGAACCAGGTGCGCATGGTGGGTAAAAAAGATCACCTGGGTTTGTCGGGACAGCTCGGCCAGAATAGTAAGCGTGGCCGCGGCACGGTCATCGTCAAATCGGAGCAGGATATCATCTACAATAAACGGCAACGGTTCGTGGCTGGTCAGGTATTGTTCCAGGCTGGCCAGGCGAAGCGCCAGGTAGAGTTGGTCGACCGTGCCGTCGCTCATGCCCGTAACCGGTACGGGTTTGCCCTGATCGGTCCGGATTCCGATCATCACCGGGTTGTCTTTGGTGTCATATTCCGCCCGAATCCCCCTGAAGGCGCCGGCCGTCAGGCGGGCAAACAATTCGCTGGCCCGTCTGATTAAGGGACCCTGGTGTTTTTCGCGGTATTGCTCGATGGTTTGCGACAAAATCACCGCTGCCAGTTTAGAGCGGGCGTAATGTTCAACATCGGCCTCCAGCGCGGCCAGCAGCCGCTCTTTTTCCCCGGCCAGTTCGGCGGCCCTGGCACTGCCGTCCATACGTTTCAGTTCGGCTTCCTCGGTTCCAATGGTCTGGTGCAGCGCCAGCCGTTTTTTTTCGAGCTGGTCGATTTCATCGGATATACGTTCCATTTCAGGGGCAATGCGATCGGCCTGTATGGCCTCGGTTTCTTTGATGAACAGATCCAGTGCTGCGCCGGCGCTGAGTTTGCGCAGTTGTGTTTCAATGCCTTCCTGTTCGGCGCATAATTGCCTGCGACGCAGAGCGCGCCTTTCTATCGGTTCAAGCTCGTCGGGATCGTGGCAGCGGGCCTGGCGGCACAGGGAATCGAGCAGTGTCTGGGTGTCGGAAACCCGTTTTTCCGCATTCTGCCTGGCCGCATTTGCCGCCGCCAGCTGGGTTTCAATACTTTTTAGGGCCGACCGGTGCTCCCGTGCCGCCGTTAGATGCGAGTTGAGCAGTACCGTTGCCCGTTCCGGCCGTTCCTGGGAAAGCGCCGGTGCCAGGGTATCCACCAGCTGGCGAACCTGATGCTGGAAAAAATCGGCATCGCGGTCGATCCCTTCCACACGTTTTCTGAGGAGGTCGGCTTTCTCTTCAAGGGTCCTGAATTGACGGATGTTATCGATGATTCTGGCCGCTGCCGGGGGCCTGACTGTGGCAGGCACCCCGATCAGGGACATGTTCTTGGCCCACCGGTCTTCCCACCGGGCCCGCTTTGATTTCAGGGAAGCCAGGTCGGCTTCTATGTCTGCTTTTTCCTGACGGCAGGCGGTCAACTCGGCCGCTATTTTTTCTCTGTCAGACTGAAGCGCGGCCTGGGATGACAGATAGTCATTGCCAAAACCGATCAGTACTGAGAGCGGGGCATCCATGTCCGGGGGATTTTCAATACCTGAAAGCGCCTGCGTTATCTGTTTCCGGATGGATTGGATGCCGGCCGCCATGGTATCTGCTTTTAATCTATCTGCGCGGATGTCGTCTGTCTTTGTCTGGATGTCCAGAATATCCGATAGCCATTGCCGCATTTCCCGGGGTGACAGCGGATCCATTCCAGGGACTTTCCAGCGCTGTCGCCATTCGGTTTCAACTTTGGCTTGTTCTGCCTGCGCTGCATTCAGCTCTTTTTCGGCGGTCTCAAGCATGGACTCAAGTTGATGGCGTCTGGATTCAAGAACACTTTTGCGGCTCACCTGCCCGGCTTCCCGCCGGAGGCGGTCGGCCACATCGTCTGCCTGTTCAATGCTTTTTTCAAACGCATCGGGAAGGGTCGCGCGGCGGCCAACCCGATCTATGAATGCCTGGATGGCTTCAGAAGGTGGTGCGTGGCCCTCAAGGGTTGCGCGTACCAGGTTCCAGCCGTTTTTTCGTACGGATCGCGCTCGGTCCAGGTCGGCTTCCATCGGTACATTTTGAGACAGCCGGATGGCTTCGAGGTCTGCCTGTACCCGGGAAATCTCCTGTATGAGATTGCGGCGTTCATCTCGATGCTTTTCGATACGGTGTTTAATTTCCGAAAACGCCGTTTCAAAATGGGCGATACTCTCTGTCGACGGATACCGGGCCGAATCAATCGTTTCCGGGCTTCCGGCCAGCAGGGAAAACCGTTTTAAGTCGGATGCCAGCGCCGCTTCCCGGGTGTTGATTGCAAGCAGGCGGGCTGAATATTGCTCCTCGACGGGGCCGGCCCCTTGTGCGGCTTGAATGGCCGCTTTAAGGGGACCGACATCCATGGGTGTCGGCAGCATTTGTTTCTGCGTTTCCAAAGACTGGATCCGTGCCTTGAGCTTTTGAAGGCGGTCTTCGGCGGATTCCTGTCGGGCAGCGAGCTGGTCGAAAGCCGTGTGGAGTTCCTGGATGTCGCCAGCGGTTGAGGGGGACAGGTTCAACGCGGTATTTTTTAGGGAAAAATCGTCAGATTCGATTTCGGCCCGTTTTTCCGAAACCTGTCTGGCCAGGGCTTTCATTTCGGCAACCAGGCCCGGACGGTCTTTTTGTGCCTTTCGATAACTGCCCAGATCATGCTGCAGTGTTTCGATCAGTTCTGAATGCGCGATGACTTCGTTTCGAACCTCGATGGCTTCCGCCTGGTTTTCAAGGTGGCCGATGGTATCTTTGATGCGCGTCAAATCATTTTGTGCTATTTTCAGATTATTCATCGCCTGTTGTCGCTGTTCTCCGAAATGATCGGGGAGCTGCGGGACATCTTTAAGGGTGGACAGTTCTGTTTCCACTTCCTGCAAGCGTACGATCAGGGGCAGGGCCCGGGTCATCCGTTCCAGCTTTCCGTTTTCCTGCTTTAAGTCGGTCAGTGCCCGGTGAATGCGTTCTGCTTCTTTTCGGGCGGATACCAGTGCCCGGTCGTGCGTCTGCCACGTCCTGACGGACAAAAGCACGGTTTTCTGCGCCCGGATCGTCTCCTTTATTTGAGACAGGGTCCGGTTAATGGCCGGCTTGGAACCACCGGGTTTGAATAATTCCCGGCAGGTCGAATCAAGGTCTTTGCGGATGCGCTGGAGATGTATCAGGCCGGCTCCGGTGGCAAAAAGAGATTCGCCGACCTGCCCGGCTCCCGAGATAATCTCTTCCCCTCCTTTGACGAGTTCTTCATGTCCGATGGCGAACATCTGTTCGAAAGCGTCTTTGCCGAGTCCGCCCAGAAATGGGACCAGCACCGTGTCGTCGAGCAGCGTCTTGTCATCGGCATCCCGCAGGGTTTTGCTGCGGCCCTTGCGGCGGATAAATTCAATGGAAGTTCCATCGCTTTTCACCAGCCGGCCGCCGATGCGAAGGGTCGGGTGCGGGTGCAAAAAACCGGCAGTCGTTCGAATCGGGATGCCGAAGAGCAGATGCCTCAGCCCTTTTAAAGCCGTACTTTTGCCTGCCTCATTGGGGCCGTAAACCATGTGAAACCCGGTTCCGGCAGCTGAGAAATCGAGCGAGGTCTCGGTAAACGGCCCGTAGGCGATAAACTTCAGGCTAAGGATTTTCATCGGCCGCCGCCTCCTTTGCCAGCATGCTTTTTAATACAGCGTGCGCCTGATCAACGATTTTTCGCAAACGGGCCGGGTCGTCAATCTGCAGGACATCTTCGCCCTGTCGATACTCAACCGGCAGTTTTTGTAAAAGTGTGGACAATTCCTGCCCCAGGTCAAGCAGGGCGTTGTCGTCGGCCTTGAGATCCGAAACCAGTTGTCCCAGCTCCCGCATGGGGCCGGTCTCTGCCGGGGTAGACATCGGCCGGGTTTTCACTTTTATCTTTTCAATCCACACCGTTTCTCCAAACCGGGCCAGTGCCGATGACCGGACGACCTGCTTCCAGTGCGCCGGGTTTCCGGTGATCTGTTCGTGGGCCTTTGTGGCGCCGGTGAAAATGATTCGGGTAATGACGGGAAGTGGTTCGTGCTGGCGGACGGCCGCGTCAAGGGTGTCTTCAAGACGCGCGAGGCATTCCGGTTCAGTGCTGGTACCGGTAAGGCTGACCGTCACCGCCTCCCAGCGGATGACGTCCAGGGTGCGGTTTTCATGCGTGATGGATGCACTGTCATCCACAGTGACCAGAACACAACCCTTGATTCCGGATTCTCGAATATGGCGTCCCTGGATACAGCCGGGGAATACGATGGGAGGGGTATCGCAGATGACTTCCGCCTGATGTACATGCCCGAGCGCCCAGTAATCGTATCCCCTGTTCTGCAGGTCTTCAATGGTGCAGGGTGCGTAGCTCTCGTGTCCCTCCCGGCCGGTAAGGCTGGTATGCAGTAATCCGATGTTCAGATATCCGGCCACCGGTTCCGGGTATCGACGCGTCAGGTTGTCCTTGACAGCCGGTTTCAAAAAACTCTGTCCGTGGATGGCGACATTCAGATCATCTATGATAATCGTTTCGGGTTTCTTCGCGGAAAACACGTGGGTATTATCCGGGTAGGGCAGCATTCTGGTGACCTGGCCGGCGGCATCATGATTACCGGAGACGATCAGCAGGCGAATACCGGCATCATCAAGGCGCCGAACCTGGCGGATAAAATAAAGCCCGGTGTTGTAGTCTTTCCAGTCGCCGTCAAAAAGATCCCCGGCGATCAGCACAAAGGCCACCGATTCACCCAGGGCCAGGTCAATGAGATTTTCAAATGCACGCCGGGAGGCCTGGCGAATCTCTTCTACGGGCATCCCTTCATAGGCCTCCAGCCGGCGAAGCGGGCTGTCCAGGTGAATATCAGCGGCGTGAATAAATTTCATGGCGTTGTTTTTGTGTCCCCGCTAATTTCCGGCGCATTTTTCCTGAACCGGGCAAATTGTCTTGAAACCGCAATGATCCGGCCGGATTCATCCCATAGCTCTCCGTCTTCCTCCAGAAGGCCGCAACTGATAAAATGGGTCCTGAATATACATTTAATACGGGATGTATCGGGAATATTGCGAATATTGACTGAAAATTCAAGGGTCGGCACCCAGGCCACCATGCCGTGGCTGGGCAATACCGCCGGGGGAAATGCATCGGCCATCAACACGATAGAAAACACGTCCAGGGGACGAGCTGCTTCAAATTGTATCCATCCCTTTATTTCGGACGTTTTCGATAAATTCTGGCCGAGCATCCAGCCGGCACATGTCGGGTCCAGCCGGGTGTCCATATTATGAAAGATCGAGTAATTCGGCATTTTGGGGATGCGGATACATTCTTCAAAGGGCGCCATGGCAGGCGGTGACTTTTCTATCCGGTCCGCCGTGCAATCCGTTTTTTCCCCGGCAAACGTGCCGAACATGCGCACCTTTTCCTGCCCACCCTGGGACAACCTTCCCTCCAGGCGGTCAAAACCGGCCGATTGAATGATCGGTTCCACCTGGATGGTGGCATTGCCCGGTGCGGACCGGGAGATAAAATTGGCTGTTAATATCGGCGTTGATTTTTTTCGGCACCGGTGCCACATGGCACGGGTGATCATGGCCATGAGATACCCGCCATCGGGGATCCCGTTGACTGACCAGTTGTCGGAAACAACGGATTTAAATTGAGAAGGCAGCTCTGAATCTGACGAAGCCGGATTCGGTGAATCCAGGTTGGAAAAAATCGGTGTAAGGGATATGTCCTGATCAAAAGGGTGCATCTTGTCTCCATTTATGGGCGGCGCTGATCGTACCCGCCTGGCGATTTTTGCCGGGATGGTTACGAAGGCTGCGGCCTGACAAACCGCCAGTTGTCTGCATCTGAATCGCCGGTTGAAAACCGGTAGCCTGCCGTATCAAACTGTTTGATCTCCTCCGGGTTTTTGATACGGTTTTTTATCATAAAATGGGCCATCATTCCCCGGGCGCGTTTGGCAAAAATGGCGATCACCCTGGATTTGCCGTTTTTGATCTCTTTGAAATGAAGGGTGAGCAGACGGCCGGTGAGCTTTTTGGGTTTAATGGCCTTGAAATATTCCGTGGATGCCAGATTGACGAGGACCGGCGTTTCCTCCAATGCGGCCATGGCCGCGTTCAGGCTTTGGGTAATCCGCTCGCCCCAGAAATCGTAAAGATTGTCACCGGCAGTGGTTTTCAGCCGGGTTTTCATCTCCAGGCGGTAGGGTTGGATCAGGTCGAGTGGCCGCAACGTTCCGTACAGACCGGACAGGATACGCAGGTGATCCTGGGCATAGGCCAGGTCCTTTCTGGAATACGAATCCGCCGGGATTCGGCTGTAGACATCTCCCTTAAAAGCAAACAGTGCCTGCCTGGCATTTTCCGGCGTGAATGGAACGGAAAAAGCACGATAGCGCTTCACGTTAAGGTCGGCGATTTTGTCGCTGATATCCATCAACTGCCGCAGGTCCGGCTGGGTCAATTTTTTTAATTCACCGATCAGGCGGACCGACTGTTCGAGGTGGTCCGGGATGGTGTGGGCGAAGGGCGGCGCCGGATGGTCAAATTCCTGTCCTTTGGAGGGTGAAAGTACCATGAGCATGGGCGGAAGTCTCCTTTTTATCTGCCGGCCGTTTTCGAATTGAAGGTGTGAGCGTTGTACGGTATCAACATATATCACGGGCTTCCTTTTCGAAAGGTGGCGATTATTTTTAACGTCAGGGGCAAAAGGCTCCGGCGATTAGTGGCCGACACGCAGATGCCGCCAATGGTGCGGGCGTAGTGATTGGCCCTGTCCGGGCTGATCCGGTCGACTTTGTTGAGCACCCGGATTTCCGGCTTGGTATCAAGAGAGAGATCAGACAGTATTTTATTGACCGCCTCGATGCGTTCCTCGCACCGGGGTGCGCTGATATCAATCACGTGCAACAGCAGGTCGGCACTTTCCAGCTCTTCCAGGGTGGCCTGGAAAGCCACCATCAGCTCTTTGGGAAGATCCCGGATAAACCCGACCGTGTCGGTGATGATCACTTCCATGTCCTGGGGAAACCGGAGCCTGCGGCTGGACGGGTCGAGCGTGGCAAACAGCCGTTTTTCGGCGACCACATGGCTCTGGGTCAGGGTATTTAACAAAGTCGATTTCCCGGCATTGGTATACCCGATAATGGAGATGATGGGGAGTTGATTTCGTCGTCGTCGAATGCGTTGCTGCTGCCGGTGTTTACGCACGTTATCCAGTGCTTTTTCCAGGGCCCGGATACGCTGGCGGACCCTGCGCCGGTTGATTTCCAGCTTGGTCTCGCCGGGGCCGCGACCGCCGATACCGCCGGTCAGCCGGGACATGGCGGTGTTTTTGGTAACCAGGCGCGGCAGCATATATTTAAGTTGAGCCAGTTCTACCTGGAGTTTTCCCTCCCTGGTCCGGGCGCGCTGGGCAAAAATATCCAGGATCAGCTGGGTACGGTCAATCACTTTCAGTTCGATCAGGTCGGCGATGGATCGTATCTGGGAAGGGCTCAGTTCCTGGTCGAAAATGATGAGAGAGGTGCCTTCCTGGAGCGCCCGGATGGCCAGATCAAACAGTTTCCCGCGACCGAGAAGGAAGCGGGGATCGACTTTTTTCCGGAGCTGCAATACCGTGTCAATCACCTCGATACCATTGGATCTGGCCAGTTCCACAAGCTCTGTCATGGCGTTTTGGGCGATACGCCGCGGGGCGGTGGAAACGCTGACCAGAAGCGCCGTTTCCTTTCCGGAGCCCGTATCCCGGCCGGCCTGGCAGGTGGCCATTTCCGCTTCAATGGCCAGGATAAAATCATTACAACCGATATCCAGATCATGCGGCGGCAGGGGATCAAGGTGCTGGTACGACTGGCTTTTTCTGCCGGGTAGAATATGGGCGGCGAAAACACGTGCCGGGGTGCCGTCCGGCATCACATCAATGGCGGCCATGAGGTCCAGTCTCAGGAGGGCCAGGTCGGTCAGATCGTCCGTTGTGAGTGATTTCCCGTCCAGGTGGGTGTGAATACACCGAAGTCCCTTGAGCCGGTCCGGGGCCGTTCGGTATTCGCTGATGTCCGGAATGACGATCCGCCGCCGGGAGCCCACAATGACAATTTCAATTTTTCCCCGGCGGGTAATCATCACGCCGATCTGTCGCCGGATTTCCCTGGAAATCCGGCTCAATTCCTTGACCAGCAGGGGGCTGGCAATCTGGCGCGGAGGGACTTTGCGGCGATAAAGGTTTTCAATCCGGCGGATCTGGCCGGTTTTCAGGCCGCTCATACGGCCAAACACTTTTTTCATCAGCAGTCTTCCCGGTGGCCCTAGTCGGGCTGCCCGGCGGGGTAATGAGACTCCGCCGATTCCTCAAAGCGGGTATAGGCGTGTAAAAAGGTCAGCGGCACCTTGCCGACGGGGCCGTTCCGCTGTTTGGCGATGATGAGCTCGGCTTTCCCTTTATTGTCCTCTTCATCCTGATGGTACACTTCGTCCCGGTAGATAAAGACAACCACGTCCGCATCCTGTTCAAGGGCACCCGATTCTCTCAGGTCGGACAACTGGGGCCGCTTGTCATGGCGTTCTTCCAGCTTTCGATTCAGCTGGGAGAGGGCGATGACCGGAACGTTGATTTCTTTGGCCAGAATTTTTAGCGATCGGGATATTTCCGAAATCTCCAGGTCCCGCCGTTCGGACTGGCCGCGGGTCCGCATCAGCTGAAGATAATCAATGATGACTATCCCCAGGCCCTTGTCCATTTTGAGCCGGCGCGCCTTGGCGCGAATTTCCATGACGGAAAGATCGGGGGAGTCGTCGATAAAAATCGGGGCCGGCGTCAGTATACTGGCCGCATCTGTCAGAGATTTCCAGTCATCCGGACTGGAAAACCCACTGCGCAGTTTAAAAGAATCGACCCGCGCCTCGGAACAGAGCATCCGCATGGAAAGCTGTTCGATGGACATTTCCAGAGAAAAGAACGCTACCGGGACATTGGCATCCACGGCGGCATTCCGGGCCATGTTCAGGGCCAGGGCTGTTTTCCCCATACTGGGACGGGCGGCCAGAATAATCAGGTCCGATCCCTGTAAACCGGAGGTCATGTTGTCAAATAAACTGTATCCGGTCGGAACCCCGGTGATCAGTGATTTGTCTTCTCTTCGTTTCTCCAGGGTATCAAAATTCTGCTCGAGAACTTTTCCCAGTGTCCGGAAAGCGGGGCGGGCCTGGTCCCCGGCAATTTCGAAGATGGCCGATTCGGCAAAATCAACAATTTCATCCACCGGCCCCGGGTCTTCATAGCAGCGCCTGCTGATGGCATTGGCCTTGGTGATCAATCGCCGAAGCCGGGCCTTGTCGTGGACGATTCTGGCATAGTAGTGAACATTCGGTGCTGCGGGTACCGTATCGATAATCGACGCCAGATAGGCGGCGCCGCCGATCTCTTCCAATTGGCCGGCGTTTCGCAATGCATTGGTGACGGTAACCAGATCGATGGGGTCGTTTTTATCAAAAAGGTTTTCGATGATTTCGAAAATTATCCGGTGGGCCCTGCGATAAAAATCCCCGGGAGAAAGGGTATCAATAATTTCTAAAAACGTGTCGCTGTCGAGCAATATCGCACTGATCAGAGACTCTTCCGCCTCCAGGCTCTGGGGGGGGAGATGGTGCAGCGCAGGATCATTTTTGGTGTTGGCTTTTGGCGGCATAAGAGATTTTTTTACGCTGAATGGTTCAGTGGTTGTTTAAAGCAACACGGTATTGAGTTGCGGGCCGACTGGTTCTTTTGCCTGATATAAAAAATGTCAACCCAGCGCCATGATCCGAGGATGACAAGCCGGTTCTCATATTTTTCCGGTCATCGCGCCGCAATAATGACGACGCGGTGACCTCATGAATATGCGGGCAAACCCGTCCGCAATTCTATTCTTCTTCGGGTACGATCTCAACGGTAATTTCAGGCTCAACTTCCGTGTAGACCCGGATGGGCACTTTAAAACTGCCCACTTCCTTGATGGGGGCCTTCAGAAGTACCATCCGCTTTTCGACCTTGATATCCTGTTTGTCGAGGGTGTTGATGATATCCCGAATGGTAATCGATCCGTAGAGCTTGTTCTCGGTACTGACCTTTGCGGATATCTTGCAGACCACGTCTTTTAACTGCTCGGCCATTTCTTCAGCCAGTTTTCGTTCCTTGGCAATCTGCAGGTCAATCTTCTTCCTCTGGTCCTTCATTTTCCTGCGATTTTGCGGTGTCGCCGCCATTGCTTTGCCCTGGGGCAATAAATAATTCCGGGCATACCCGTTGGCAACGTCCACTTCACTGCCGATAATGCCAAGGGATTCAATCGTTTCGTTTAAAATAACTTTCATATTATCCTCCCAGTTTAACATATTCTTGTAATGGTTCGATATCTGGATCGGTTTTACCTTTTCCGGTTTTCCGCGACCGATGAAACAGATAACAATGATAAATTATCCATCGGGTCGATAACCGGTACCGAGTCAGAAAAAATTATTCGGTTTTCTTATCCAGCCTTCTGAAATCGAGCCAGACATCAAAAAGACCCAGGCCGATTACCACAAACAATAACAATTGCTGCACGACAATCAGCCCGTAAAATAATATTTTGGCTGCCTTTGAAAAATTCTTTTTATTAAAATAAAAGGAAACAATGGCGATTCCCTGGAAGAAATAGATCGTAACGAGTACGATCAAGCCATTGAGTCCGATCATGTGAAGGGTTCCGGATGGAATCAGGAGCATCCCTCCGCATGCGATGAGCAGCCATATCAGCAATTCCGGTGCCCGCCACTGATTCAACGGGCCTGTCGCCGGAAAAGGCAGGTGCCCGAAAAGAAACAGGGGCCTGGCCGCGATCAGGTTCGCCCAGATAACCAGCAGGGTCGTGGCGCTGACCAGGGCCGGTGTGATCCGGACGAGGATATAGTGAATCTGGTCCAGCGACTCGGTCAGCATCCTGATCGTGTCCTCCGACATCCCCGCACTTTTGTAAAGGGCCATGGTCAGCTCGAGGTTCTGCGTCACGTAAGCAGATACAATCGATCCGATTCCCCGGCCCAATGTAAAACTGTAAAAGATCAACCCGGCCGTACCCGAAGCCAGGACCAGCAGGCAGGTCATTCCAACCATTATTTCAACCGGCATCTTTTTTTCGGAAAACCGGCTCAGCAATATCCCGATAAAGAGCAGTTCGGAAAAGAAAATCAGGTCAACGCCCGGCCGGCCGATGATGATATACATCACCACGGCCGCGATAGCCGTGACCGTCAATCCCCGCCTGGGACCCAGCTTTTGATGATAGAACCAGATCGGCAACGGGATAAACAGCGCAAAGAAGAATCCGATGATCGGCAGGTAAACGGCCATGCCGAATAATGCCAGAACCAGGGCAACGCCACCGGCAATACGCTTTACCTCTGCGTTGGTTATGTCAGACATTCCCCGGTTCTCCTGAAGGACCGCTTCGCTGGGTATTATCCATTTGCCGCGTCGTTTGCATATCGCCGGATGGCACCATTCGGACGGGATGTGTCGGCGGCAGGGTTGACGACGCATAAAAAGTAATGTGGATGGTTCCTGCGGACATGCCCATGACATGAAAAACGTATATCTGTCCGTCAGGACGCCGCGGCTTTTCATAAGGGTGAGGCCGGTTGTTCGCCGGATACCTGGAAAGCCGGGATAACGCCATTCACGTAACTTTTTACGACATGATCAAAATTATTTGCCCCGATATTTTCCCACATACGGTAACAGGGCGATGGACCGGGCGCGTTTAATGGCACGGGTCAACTGCCGCTGGTGGGTTGCACACGTGCCGGAAATCCGTCGGGGGATAATCCTGCCGCGTTCGGTGATGTAGTATTTTAGCTGGCCCGGATCTTTATAGTCGATGGTCAGCTTGGTGTCCGCACAAAAACGGCAGACCTTTCGTCGATAAAATCTTCTTTTCTTGAATGTTGGTTTTCGTCTTGGGGAAATCGGGGGCATGGCTACTCCTTTTCATTGCTGTCAGGGTCATCGGCAGATGTGTCGGTCGTCTCTTTTTCGTCGGGAACTGCTGTCTCGGATTCGGGTGAATCCGCTGCCGCAGGTCTCTTTGAATCTTCGGCATCTTTCGGCGTTTCGCTTTCCGGTGACGTATCATCGGTTAACGTGGCATCTTTTTTCGCACCTTCAGCCTTTTCAGCTGCGGCCTGTTCCGCGGCAGCCAATGCTTCTGCCCGTGCCGTGGCGGCTTTTTCTTCCTGTTCGGCGATCTCGGCAATTTCAGCCTCGATAGCCGCCATGTCAACTTCCCTGTCAAGGAGAACCGTCATAAACTTTAAAAACGAATCATTGATCTTGAATCGTCTTTCCATTTCATCCACCAGCTCGATGGTTCCGCAATAATCAAGACGGACAAAATGTCCCCGGGGCTTTTTTCTGATTTTATAGGCCAGTTGCCGATTGCCCCACTCGTCAAACTTGATTAACTGGCCGCTGAACTGGTCGATCTGATCCCTGACCTGTTCAAACAGCGTCGCACGCGCCTCTTTCCCCAAGTCCGGATCGATAATGATAATCGTTTCGTACCGTCGCATTGAACCTCCTCTTGGATATTAAGCCCCGCAGGCAAACTGCTGGAGCAAGGATAAATAATCGGGTACTTAATCTATAATACCCACAAACCATAAAAAATAATACCATTATACCCCGGTTGTCAAGATATTTTGGGGATTCATTGTCGTGTCGATTACCAGGTGATTGGCGCTTCCTAATTCTTTATATGCCCGGTTTATGTCCGGAAAGCCGGAAACCGGTATTTGACCCGGTGGCCATGTGCATCTTTAGGCACGCGGATGATACCGCCGGTGAATCTCGATCAGGTGGTCGCGGGCAACATGGGTGTAAATCTGGGTGGTGGAGATATCGGTGTGGCCCAGCATGACCTGAACCGAACGAAGATCTGCGCCGCCTTCGAGCAGATGGGTGGCAAAGCTGTGGCGCAGGCTGTGCGGGGTCACTTTCTTGATTAACCCGCAGTGGCGGGCGTACCGTTTCATCAATTTCCAGAAACCCTGGCGGGTCATCGGGTTTCCGGCCCGGGCAATAAAAAGAAATTCACTGGTATATGACTTTAACAACAAAGGGCGGGCGGCGGACATATACAGGCTGATCTTTTCATTGGCATGGTTTCCGATGGGAACGATGCGTTCTTTGGCCCCCTTGCCGAGGACACGCACAAACCCCGCTTCCAGGTTAACGCTGGTCAGCTTGAGATGGATTAATTCGGAAACCCTCAAGCCGGCGGCATAAAGGGTTTCCAGCATGGCGGCATTTCGTAAACCGGCAGGGCTTTTTATCTCCGGTGCGTTCAACAGCCGGTGGACTTCGTTTACGGTAAGAACATCGGGTAATTTCAGCGTGGTTTTCGGTAGATCAACCGTCTGGGTCGGGTCGATATCAATTTCTTTTATCTGAATAAGATACTTGAAAAATCCCCGCAGCGAGACCAGATGGCGGGCCCGTGATCTGGCTGACAGGCCCTGCTTTCTCAGGTGAATGATGTATTTTAAAATAATCGTGGTGTCGATTGTTTCAACGCGATCTTTTTTTCGGGGACCGAGATAGGCCATAAACCGGGCCAGATCCCGGGAGTACGACGCAATTGTATTCCTGGACAGCCCTTTTTCAGTTACCAGGTAATTCAGGTACTGGTCAAAAAATGTATCGGCAGGGGACATGGTTTAATGGACGATTGAAAATGATTGATGCGGGCCTTTATATGCAGGTAGATCAAAAGCCCGTTCGGATTTTAATGCTGCCTGATTATTATTAAAGCGAAATAATATAATCATCAAGCCCCAGGCGGGTCAGCACATCCACGCCGTCGGTGGTTACCACGACCTGATTTTCCAGCCGGACACCGCCCCAGCCGGGGAGATAAATTCCCGGTTCCACCGTGCAGATCATTCCGGGTGCCAGGACCGTATCGCTGGTCGGGTTTAACCGGGGGGCTTCATGAATCGCGAGACCGGTTCCATGACCCAGCCCGTGGGTGAATTTCCCGCCAAATCCGGCCGATTCAATATGGTTTCGGGCCACGGCATCCACTTTTTTGGCGCTGATCCCCGGCCGGATTGCCCGGGTCGCCAATTCATGGGCACGTCGGACAGCCTGATAAACCGATAAAAAGGTGTCGTCCGGTTTACCCAGGATAACCGTTCTTGAGGTATCCGAGCAATAACCGTTCTTGCGGATTCCCCAGTCAAAAAGAATCGGCTCTGCGGCCTTTATCTCCCGGTCTCCGGGAATGGCATGGGGAAGGGCGCTGTTGGGGCCGCCGGCCACAATGACGGGGAACGACAGGCCGTCGGCGCCCGCTTCCCTCAACCCCTTTTCCATCTCCCAGGCAACGGCCTTTTCGGTAGTTCCCGGAGCCAGGTTTTTTAGAACATGTGAGAAAACGGCTTCCGCGATGGCTGACGCTTTGCGGGTCTGTTCAATTTCGTCATCGTTTTTAACCACGCGCAGCGATTCAACCCAATCCGTGGCAGGGACCATCTCAATGCGATTGGGGTGCCGCCGGAGGTATTTATCGATACTCTGATATTGGGCGTATGGCATCCGCCGGGCCTCAAAACCGAGGCGCTCTGTTTTTAAATCCGCGAGAATATCCGGCAGGGCCTGGGGCACGCCTTTGTCATACGTGATCACCTCATAATCGGGCGCTTCCCTGACCGCTTGAAGCGTGTACCGTCCGTCTGTGGCCAGTTTAAGTGACGTGGCCGTGATGAGCAATACGCCGGCCGTTTCGTCGAACTGGCCGTCTTCTCCTGTAAATCCACTTAGATAACGACGGTTTTCTTCAGTGCTGACAATGAATGTGTCGATATCGCTGGCAGCCAGTTTTTCCCGGATACCCGATATTCTGTCTGATAAATGGCGGTTCACGTGATCTCCTGATGTTCGGTTATGGTATTACAGGGTATGGCCGGCCCAATGATATCCAATGCTTTATACGGGGCGCATTCTCCCCTGTCAGTCAGCGGGTTCTTCGCAGGTGGCATCCGGGTCAGGCGCCTGGTCGGTGTGCCGGACCAGAATTTTATTTGCCAGCCCCTGGCCCAGGACAAAGCGCTTGCAGTCAGCCGATATCACCAGCTGCCCGTGGGAGTGATGCGAGATAATTTCAACAAGATCACCGGGGCGAAGCCCCATGGACAGCAACCGTGTTTTGGCCATCATTCCACCTTTAAACGACTCAATTATAACGCGTTCTCCGGGTCGTGCTTCTGTCAGGGGCATTTCTTTGTCCCGGATATTAATACAGTCTCCGCAGATTCCGTAAATTTCCATTTTGTGCTGGAGCATATGGAAATCATAGTTGGTGGCAATCTGGTATTGCAATTGCTCCATCTGCTGGTTTTCAAACTCGATGATTTTACCGCATTTGGTACAGATCATATGGTCATGATGTTGTCGCGGATGCCGGTGCTCATATCGCACAGCGCCGTTTTGAAAGTGATTTTTCTGGGCAAATCCGTAATCACACAGCAATCTCATCGTTTCTATTATAAATGCAGGGGGGTATGATTGCCCATGCTCGCTCAGCAACCGTGAGATTTCATCTACCGTCATATGGCGTTCGGTCGTTAAAAATATTTCAAGGATTTTGAACCGGTCGTCAAAGCGATCGATTTTTTCCTGTTTGAACAATTTGCGGAACTGCTCTTTTTCCTGGACGTGTATGGGGCGCATGAATAAGATCCTGTAGATGCAATGGTAACCAAAAATAATAGCGACGAAACAGTTCCTTGTCAATTTTCAGCCGGCTTGAATTTTTATTAAAGGGGGCCGGCTGGTTTTTCAGCATCTCAAAATGACAAGGGCGACTCACCATTGAGTCGCCCTTGAGGAGAAAGGAGGAGGTATGAAACTGTCTTTAGTATTATACAAATACTGTGCCAGAAATAAAAAACAATGCAAAATATCTGGGAAAAATAAAATTATCAATGTAAATACAACGTATTATATTTTAATTTATTAATAACCCTGTCGAATCCAGCGCAGGTGTACGCCAAAGACGCCCGCACCAGAGAGGTTCAGGCGCGTCAGTCCCCTGCCAATCGTCATACTCGAATTACAATTATTGTAATTCAAAAAGAGGATTACTTTAAATAGTAGAGTGTTCGTGGTATGTGACGAGAATGAATATACAGATTGGAGCAAAACGGTGGCAGTCGATTATTCAGGAAGGAGCTGCGCAGCTGGGCGTAATGGTTGATGATTCTGCCATGCGGGGATTTGAAACGCATGCCACCGAAATGATAAAATTTAATCGGAAAATAAACCTGACCGCCATCACCGATCCGTATGGGATCGCTGTCAAACATATCGTTGATTCACTGGCGGCCGCACCGCATCTGCCTGATCAGGTCCGATTGCTGGATATCGGTTCCGGTGCCGGGTTTCCCGGTATTCCACTTAAACTCGTTCGACCCGCATCGGCCGTGACGCTGATAGATGGATCTGTTCGTAAGGTCAGCTTTTTAAAACACATCATTCGACAGTTGAACCTTGAGGGGATATGTGCCTGTCACCTTCGGGCAGAGCAGATGGCGCCTTCCCGGAATACGGGCTTTAATGTGGTTGTTTCAAGGGCTCTGGCCGATCTTGAGCGCTGTATACAGCTGGCGTATCCGCTGGTGGACAAAGAAAAAGGCATCATCATTGCCTTAAGGGGACATGTCGCTGAAACAGAGGTGACCGCATTGCGTCAATTGTTAAAAGGGAGAGATTCCGGCCATGGTGCAGTGGAAAATGGCTTCAGTTTAAAAATCGAACGGTTTTCGCTTCCGTTTTCAGGGGATCAACGTACCCTGGTGATTGTCCGGTGTAAAGGATAGCGACGCCGTCCGGTGTGCGTGATGGCTCATGGCCGGCAGCGGCCTGGAACGATCCGGCTTGACTTGCATGCCTAAAAACACATAAACTCCAGTAGAAACAAGATCGATGTAAGACAGAAACCGATCCATCGACCCATATACGCGTGGGCAGGGGTAAAGACAGGAGCGTGGCGCTGGTACGCCTGGCAGGATTCGAACCTGCGACCTACGGATTAGAAGTCCGTTGCTCTATCCAGCTGAGCTACAGGCGCACATGGCAACGCATCGATATCATTAAATCGAATTCGTGTCTATCCTAAACCACGATTTTGTCACCGTTAAAGCTGGTTGAATATCATATCGAATAGTCATTTTTTTCAAGGACAGAACGATATGTCCCCCATACGGTGCATGAGGAAAAAATTGACAATTCAATAGCGATCTTTAACAGCATCACTTAAGGAATTTATGAAAGCAAAGCAACCCAAAAGAAAAAAACAGGTGAAACCGATACCGAAAGCCACGGCCGGGAAAAAAACAGCGGCAGCCAAAAAAGAGCCTGTAAAAAAAGCGCTGAAGAAGAAGGTGTCCAAAAAAAAGGATCCTGCGGAAAAACCGGCGGCTTCCAGAAAAGCCGTTGTAAAGTTTGATCCGCTTCAGCGTTACCTGGCGGAAATCAGCCGGCATTCGCTGTTAACCCGGGAGCGGGAGATCGAGCTGGGCATCCTGATCCAGGAAGAAGGGGACGCCGATGCCGCCTATGAGATGGTTACATCCAATTTGCGGCTCGTGGTAAAAATCTCACTGGAATTCCAGCGGGTATGGATGCAGAACCTGCTGGACCTGATTCAGGAGGGCAATATCGGGTTGATGCAGGCCGTTAAAAAATTTGATCCGTATAAAAACGTGAAATTTTCCTATTATGCGTCATTCTGGATTAAAGCGTATATCCTGAAATTTATTATGGATAACTGGCGCATGGTAAAAATCGGCACAACTCAGGGCCAGCGCAAACTTTTTTTTAAATTGAAAAAAGAGAAACAAAAACTGATTGATGAAGGCTTTGACCCTAAGCCGAAGCTGTTATCGGAACGTCTCGGCGTTACGGAAAAAGAAATTGTGAATATGGACCAGCGTCTTAACAGCTGGGACGTGTCTCTGGATGCGCCGGTAAAAGAAGATTCGGATACTGAAAAGATCGATCTTCTCAATCTTGACGACGAATCGGTGGAAGATCAGGTGGCCCAGAAAGAGATTGAAAGCCTGTTGCATAAAAAAATCAATCGGTTCAAGAAAAAAATGACGCCGAGAGAAATCTATATTTTTGAGAAGCGGATATTCTCGGAAAGCCCGGCTACGCTCCAGGAAATTGGCGATCTTTACGGGATTTCCCGTGAGCGTGTCCGACAGATCGAAAAAAACATCATCAAAAAATTACGAGTCTATTTTAAACAGGAGATCCCTGATTTCGGGATGTATACAGAGAGCCAATGATGACATATACGCAGCAATACCGGGAACCGGGTTTGGGCGGTTTCCGCCGGTTTTTGAATGTATGGGGGGTAGCGGTTTTTATGGTGGTCATGCTTTCCGGGTGTATCCCGGCATCAACAAAGCAGCTGGCGCAAAAAACAATGCCCGCGACCCGCATTGTCTATCCGGATAGTGCTTATTATCACTTCCTGCTGGCCCAGCAGGACCGCTCCGCCGGCCGGCTGGAAGCAGCGGTTTTGCAGATTGAAAAAGCCGTTCAGCTGGACCCCGACTCCGGTTACCTGAAAAAAGAATTAGCCGGTTTGTGGTCGGAACAGAAAAAAAACGAGAAAGCGCTGGAGATTCTGAAAGAGGTCATTGAGCAGGATCCGGATGATGTTGATGCGCTGTTGATGGCGAGCCACGCGCAGCTGGCTTTGAATCGTACCGATGATGCCGTCACCACGCTTGAAAAAGTGATTGCAAAAGATGCCGGGCGGGAAGAGAGCTACCATACCCTGGGCGGTATCTATATCGGAAGAGAAGATTATAAAAACGCCCTGAGGGTGTATCGCCAGCTGGTTAAAGAACACCCGGAATCGTTTGTCGGGTATTTTTTCCTCGGAAAAATAAACACCAACCTGGGCCGGCCGGAAGCGGCGGAAGAGGCCTTTCAGAAAACACTGCTGCTGGCCCCGGATCTGGAGGAGCCTCGATTTCGATTAATTGAACTGTATCAATCCCAGGGCCAGGCAGAGAAAGCCACGGCGCTTTACCGGGAGATTCTGACGAGAAATCCCCATAGCATCCGCGCCGCCATGGGCCTTGCCTTGTTGAACCATCAGCAGCCGGAGGCCGCGGCCCGGCTTGAAAACCTGGGCCGACAGTCTTTAGCCGATAAAAATGTGATTTCCGTATTGATCCGTCAATATATTGACACCGAAAAATACGATGACGCCATCATCCTGACCGAAGGCATGCTGAAGGGGGCACCGGACAGCGATACGCTCCACTACCTGGCCGGGCTGGCTTACGATAAAAAAGAAAATCAAGCGATGGTGCTGCATCATTTCAGGCAGGTGACCCCCCAGACAAAGTTTTATAAATACGCCGCGCTTCAAATCGGGTTTATTTTACACGAGCAGGGTAAAACCGATGAGGCCATTTCGCAGCTGGAGACGCTGATCAGGCAGTTTCCCGAGTATGTTGAGCCATTTCTTTATCTGGGAATTTTTCACGAGGATCTCAAACAATACGAAGCGGCACTTGATTCACTGGAGAAGGGCCTCAGGGTTGAACCTGAAAATACCCGGCTTCTCTTCCGGGAGGGGGTGATTTTCGATAAGTTGGGAAACAAAGAAAAATGCATTCAGACGATGCGGGAGGTGATCCGGCTGGACCCAAAACATGCCAACGCGCTGAATTATCTTGGATATACGTATGCCGACCTTGGAAAAAACCTGCCAGAAGCCGAAGATCTGATTAAAGCGGCCGTCCAGCTGAAGCCCGAAGACGGCTATATTACCGATAGCCTTGGATGGATTTATTATAAAACCGGACGGTATGCAGAGGCTTTGAAAGTGTTATTAAAGGCCGGTCGCCTGATACCGGACGACCCCACCATTCTGGAGCATATCGGAGATGCTTATCTGAAAACCGAAGGCCGCCGGAAGGCGCTGGAATACTATCGCCGTTCGTTGAAGGTGAAAAAAGACGATACCGGAGCCATCGAGAAGAAAATTCAGGACTTAACCGGAGAATGATCAAACACGGATACTCACCTGTCCTGACTTTTCGTCGATATCGGCTGTTCATATTCATCCAGGCAATGGTCCTTGCATGGATCTTCAGCGGGTGCGCCGGCCCCCGGCCGGTTCCCGGGGAAAAGGATATCTCCCGAAAAGCCGGTAAACTGCTTGAAAAACTATCCCGGCAAGAGGCATCGCCTGACCGTTTCAAGGGCTATGGGAGATATTCTCTGGACTCACCGGATGGCAGATTCTCCGGGCGAATGGCGTGGGCCGTCAAGCAGCCGGACATGTTTCGGGCGGAGATCCTCGATGTCAGCGGGCGGCCGTACACGACTCTTGCCAGTGACGGGAAATGGCTCTACATCCATCTCAAGGCGGAAAATAAATTTTATAAAAAACCCGGCACCCAGGCCACTTTCAGCCGTGTCATAGGGGTGCCGGTGACGGTAAGGGATATCGTTGTATTTTTGAGCGGCCGGGTGCCTGTCCACGCATATCAGGCAGCACAGGTTCAGGCGGGTGGCGCCACCGGTGTGAGAAAAGGCCCCGTATTATTCTTGCGGGGAAAATGGAATCGCCCGGTGGAGGAAATTCATTTCGACGGGGACACCCTGTCTCCGGTACGGGTCGTGATGTATTCCCGCACAGGGGCGTTTGCATATCAGGTGGATATCAGCGGCAGGCTTCAGCCGGAGCCGACGGCGTATACGTTTTTTCAAACGCTGCTGTTTCAAGACAGCGAACACCACGGGATCAAGATAATTGCGGACCGGCTGTGGCCGGATGTGGAGCTGCCGCCATCAATTTTTACATTGAAAAAGCGATAATTCGTAATCATTATCTGCGATGTTTGGCGGTCTTTTGTCCCAGGTCGTACAAGAGGGCTACGGACCGCCGGTAAGGATATACGCATGACTGAAATATCCGGTCTCCCACCGGCAGTGGCTTTGGAATACCGGTTAAGAGATTGCCGGAACGTTGTCTCCCTGGGCGTTAAACCGAATTTTACGGATTACACGCCTGCCGAAAGGACCTTAATCAAGCGGGCCGGAAAAATTTACTACCCCAGCTCTTTTTATGCCGATCTCTTTGACGCCATGGGGAAGAAAACATTTCCCAGTTATCATACCTATAAATGTGTCCAGGATAAAATAAAACAGACAGCCCTGTTCGAATTAACCGGTATCCCCTATCCCCGGACGCGGGTTTTTTACGGTCCCAGGCAGCAGGCAGACATACGCAACCATTTTGAATTTCCGTTCGTGGCAAAAGTGCCCCGGGGGTCGGCCATGGGCCGGGGGGTATTTCTGATTGCGGGCGAAAACGGTTTAGACGATTACCTGGCCCATTGTCGTCCTGCGTACATACAGGAATACCTTCCCATCGATCGGGATATTCGGCTGGTTGTCATCGGTCATCGGGTGGTTCACGCGTATTGGCGGGTGGCACCACCCGGTGATTTCCGAACCAACGTATCGGTAGGGGGTACGATTTCTCTGGATCCGGTACCGCAGGCGGCCATGGATCTGGCGCTTGATGTTTGCCGGCGCTGCGGGTGGGATGATGTCGGTATCGATATATGCCGGTATCGGGAAAAATATTTTGTTTTGGAAGCCAACATGAAGTACGGTAAAGAGGGCTTTCGGGCCGCAGGTATCGACTATAACCTTTTGATGGAACGGATGATCGAAGATGGCGAGATCTGATGAGCGGTTCTTTACGAACCTGAATAAAATACTTTCCGACCGGGAAAGGGCGATCCTGGCCAGGATGGCCACGCCCAGCAGCGCTGCCATCCGGCGCCGGGCGGAATCAAAGATAGAAACCGAATATCGCCAGGCCTTTGCAGTGGATACGGACCGCATCTTATACTCCCGGGCGTATTCTCGCTATATCGATAAAACCCAGGTTTTTTACCTGGTACAAAATGACCATATCACGCACCGGGTACTCCATGTGCAGCTGGTGGCCAAGATTGCCCGGACCATCGGCCGCTGCCTTGGCTTGAATGAGGATTTAATCGAGGCGATTGCGCTGGGCCATGATATCGGTCATGTGCCGTTTGGTCATGATGGCGAACGGTTTTTATCGGATTTATGTAAAGAGAGTGGGATCGGCGCATTTCATCACAGTGTCCAGGGCATCCAGTTTCTCGATCGTGTGGAACGAAAGGGGGCCGGCTGGAACCTGTGTCTGCAAACCCTCGACGGGATCCTCTGCCACGACGGGGAGATCCACGACCGGATCTTGACTCCGGAAACAGGTAAAACGTTTAAAACGCTGGAAAGCCAGATAAATGGCAAAAAAACAAAATTGGATTGTCCCCTGATTCCCATGACACTGGAAGGTTGTGTGATGCGGATGGCAGATACGATCAGCTATATCGGGCGGGACATTGAAGATGCGATCCGGTTGAACCTGGTCCAAAGGGACGATCTGCCCGAAGATTGTGTCCGCCACCTGGGAGATACCAACGGCAATATTGTTTATCGTCTGGTAACCGATCTCATCGAGAACAGCCTCGGAAAATCGTATGTTGCATTTAGTCCGGAAAAAGCACAGGCATTGCTTTGCTTAAAACAGTTTAATTATCGCCGGATTTATCTGAATCCATCTCTCAAAGCCCGAAAAAAAGAGATCCAGGGATTATTTGAGCACCTATTTACTAAATATCTGGAAGATCTTGAAGAAAATAACCGATCATCGGCCATCTTTTCCCATTTTCTGGAAGGGATGTCGGTAGATTATCTGCAAGGGCATTGTCCCTCAGAGATGGTTCGTGATTTCATTTCAGGAATGACCGACCGCTATTTTTTGAACCAATGTCCTGAAAAACTCCGTCCCAAACCACTGAAGTTCTAATTCAGGTTAAACCCGGTTAAAACTGGACGATTTCACCATTGCAGGCCGTGTAACGAACTATTTTAACGGCGTGGCTTGACATATTGCCGATCTTCGCATAGATAAATGACGATAAAAAATCTGAAGACGTATCATTCATCCAATCCATATTGAACGTATGTTATTTACAGGCTCGTACCGGGCGTGCCGGTGCCGCCGGGTAGGGGTGTAATCTGTACGTCCAAGGGATTTGGAATTTGCAGACGTGGCGGTGGAAAGCGCTTTTTTGCGTATTTTTTACAATCACCGTATTATTTTAGATGCCCGGCGTCAGGCACCCGGACGGGTAGCATAAAGTTAAGTCCATTTGAATATAATCTTCAATTAATTCGTGGAAAAGGAGCGAAGCGATGTCGGCAAAACTGATTAAGGGAACAGAAATCCGTGAAGAAATTTTAGAAGAAATTACGGCTGAAGTAAAAGAAATCAAGGAAAAGCATGGCGTGGTGCCCGGTCTGGTGACAATCCTGGTGGGGCAGAACCCGGCGTCGATCTCCTACGTCACATTGAAAATCAAAACGGCGAACCGGGTCGGATTCAAGGAAATTCAGGACAATCAGTCGGAAACAGTTTCAGAAGCGGATCTGCTGGCGCTGATCGATCGATACAATAACGATGATTCGATTAACGGCATTCTTGTTCAGCTTCCACTGCCCAAACACATCGATGAAAAAAAGGTGTTGAACGCCATTGATCCGGATAAAGACGTGGACGGGTTTCACCCTGTCAATGTCGGCCGGCTGATGATCGGCGGCGACGAGGTTAAATTTCCACCCTGTACGCCGGCCGGTATCCAGGAGATGATTGTCCGGGCCGGTGTTGAAACCAGTGGTGCGGAAGTGGTCGTGGTCGGGCGTTCCAATATTGTGGGTAAGCCCATTGCCAATATGATGCTTCAAAAAGGACCGGGGGCCAATTCAACGGTTACCGTGGTCCATACGCGCACCCGGGACCTGGCAGCCCACTGTCTCCGTGCCGATATTCTCATCGTGGCGGCGGGGGTTCCCGGCCTGGTGAAACCGGAATGGATCAAGCCCGGGGCTTGCGTTATTGATGTGGGCGTTAACCGGGTTGGCGAAAAGGTCAGCGAAAAAACCGGTAAAAAAATTGCAGTTCTCAAGGGCGATGTTGATTTTGATGCGGCCAGGGAGATTGCCGGTGCCATTACGCCGGTTCCCGGCGGCGTCGGCCCCATGACCATTACCATGTTGATGAAAAATACCCTGAAATCTCTTAAATTCAGTTTGGGGCTTGCCTGATCGGTTAACCAGACAAACCGGCCGCCGCCGGGCGTAAAGAGCGCTTTCGGTGGCCGGTAATTTTACTTTTATTCCGAATATGTTAAATACCTCGATTAATAAAACCAAGTGAAGAAAAACCGGGGAGATGTGAACGGGGATGCGCGATAAAATTTCTTTTCTTATGTTGACCCACCAGGGCTCACATACCAGGCAACTGGTTACTTCCAGGAAAACGATCAGAATTTTGTCTTTCACCGGTGTCGGCGTTTTAATAGGCATTCTGGTGCTGGGCGGTTATATCCTTAATGATTATAGTAGATTGAAAAAATCTGTGGCAGAAATTCAATCACTCGAAAAACAGATAAGCACCCAGAAAGCAGCGTTGGCTGGCCAGCACCGGCAGATAGAGGCTTTTACCAATAAAATTAATTTGTTGAAAGAAGAACTGGTAACGCTGAGGGAATACGAATCGCGGGTAAGAGAAATTTCCAACATCAAGGATGTAAAAATCGATATCAAAGGCGTAAAGCCCGATACCGAAGCCGGCGCCGAGAAGAGAAAAGACGATTTTGGCGTGGGCGGTCCCCTGCCCGAAGATATCGACACGAAGCTTAATCTTGAGGAGAAACACAGCCGGCTGATAGACAGAATGCATCTTCAGGCAGATCAATTAAAACAGGCATCTTTAGCGCAGACGGAAAAAGCGAAAGAGCTGATCAATACACTCTTAAAAAAGAAAAAGCGGATGGCCTTTACGCCGTCAATCCGTCCCGTCAACGGGACGATCACATCGAAGTTTGGTCATCGCCGGTCAGCGTTTTCAGGTAAAAAGGAATTTCATAAGGGATGTGACATCGGCGCGCCGAAGGGGGCGCCCATCAGAGCCACGGCTGACGGGATGGTCATCTTTTCGGGGCGCCGCAGCTCTTTCGGCAATGTCGTTGTCATTGATCATGGTTACGGATACAGTACGCTCTATGCGCATGTCTCTAAATTATTAAAGAAAAAAGGGGACTGGGTAAAGAAAAAAGAAGTGATTGCCCTGGTGGGCAGCACAGGGCGCAGCACGGGGCCGCATGTGCATTATGAAGTCCATAAACATGGTGATTCGGTGAACCCCCAAAAATATTTCCTCAATTAGAGGCGATCTCTCCAGACTGTTTTTTATATTTCTGTATACACGGTTCAACCTTTTCTGGGAAAATATTCAAAATTTCAGTTGATTCTCCCCCGTTTTTTTACCATTATATATAGATAGCCGCAGGGTTACCTGTTCGCTTATCGGTTTCGACCGGTAAGCGATGCCCTGCAAGGGGGAGATTCAAGTGCCCTTTTTATAATTACCGGCACAGCCCAGTCAGCAAATTCGTTATGCCGGATCGGGTCAGACATGGCGGTTTGAGCGCTATTTACGAGATCAATTAAAGCGGGTCTACGTTTAAAAGGAGTATCCTGTAAATGATAGGAAGCCTGTTAACCAAGGTTTTTGGCAGTAAAAATAAGCGGGAATTGAAACGCATGGGACCCATCGTCGATGAGATCAATGCCTTTGAAGAAAAAATTCATTCCCTGAGCGACGAAGCATTAAGGGGGCAAACCGCCCTCTTTAAAGAGCGGCTGGGGCAGGGCGAGTCGCTGGACGATTTGCTGCCCGAGGCATTTGCGACGGTGCGGGAGGCGTCTTTGCGGACGCTGAATATGCGGCATTTTGATGTTCAGCTGATCGGGGGGATTGTACTTCACGATGGCCGAATCGCTGAAATGAAGACCGGTGAGGGTAAAACCCTGGTGGCAACGCTGCCGGCCTATTTAAACGCACTCACCGGTAAAGGTGTTCACATCATCACGGTAAACGATTACCTGGCCAGGCGTGATACAGAATGGATGGGACAGATTCACCGGTTTCTCGGGCTCAGCGTCGGTACCATTGTTCATGGCATGGATGAAGATGAACGTAAAAAAGCGTACCATGCGGACATTACCTACGGCACAAATAATGAATTCGGGTTTGATTACCTGCGGGATAATATGAAATTTGACCGGGAAACGCTGGTTCAGCGTGAATTGAACTATGCCATTGTGGATGAGGTGGACAGCATTCTCATCGACGAATCCCGAACGCCGCTGATTATTTCAGGCCCGGCCGAAAAGGCGACGCATCTCTATTTCCAGGTGGACAGTATCATCCCGCAGTTGAAACGCGATCATGATTATACCATCAATGAAAAGGACCGCAACGTGATCCTCACCGAAGATGGGGTGTCGCGGGCAGAAAAACTAATTAAAGTGGATAACCTCTATGACCCCAAATATATTGATCTGCTGCATCATATTAATCAGGCCCTGAAAGCCCATACCCTGTTCAAGCGGGATGTTGATTATATCGTTAAAAACGGTGAGGTTATCATTGTTGATGAATTTACCGGACGCCTGATGCCCGGGCGAAGGTACAGCGATGGTTTGCACCAGGCGCTGGAGGCCAAGGAAGGGGTGCGGATAGAAAACGAAAACCAGACGCTGGCAACCATTACATTTCAGAATTTTTTCAGGATGTATGACAAGCTGTCCGGCATGACCGGTACCGCCGATACCGAGGCCGCGGAATTTGAAAAAATCTACCAGCTCGACGTGGTCGTGATACCCACCAACAAGCCGATGATTCGGATCGATGACCCGGATATGATCTATAAAACCAAACGGGAAAAATACGATGCCGTCATTGAAGAGATCATCGAATTGAACAAAAAGGGGCAGCCGGTCCTGGTGGGGACGATCTCCATTGACGTGTCCGAGGATATCAGCCGCAAACTGAAAAAAAGAGGCGTAAAGCATAATGTCCTGAATGCTAAAAACCATGAAAAAGAAGCGGAGATTATCTCCCAGGCCGGCCAGCCCGGGGCGGTAACCATCTCCACCAATATGGCCGGTCGCGGTACCGATATTGTCCTGGGAGAGGGCGTGGTTGATGTGGGAGGCTTGCGCATCCTGGGCACGGAACGGCACGAGAGCCGCCGGATAGACAATCAGCTCAGGGGGCGGGCCGGTCGTCAGGGAGATCCGGGCTCTTCCCGGTTTTACCTGGCGCTGGAAGACGATCTGCTTCGTATTTTCGGCGGGGAGCGTATGACCGGTATCATGGAGAAACTCGGGATGCAGGCGGGCGAGCCCATTGAACACAATCTGCTCAGCAAGGCCATTGAAAACGCCCAGAGGAAGGTAGAGGGGCAGAACTTCGAAATTCGAAAGCAGGTTCTCGAATACGATGACGTCATGAATCAGCAGCGCGAGGTCATCTATAAACGGCGGCGCGAGATCCTTATGGGGAAAAGCCTGGAAGAAGACATCACGGATATAATTGCCGAAAGAATCGAGATGCTGGTAGACAGTATTGTCGAAGATAAAGTGCCGCCCGAAGAATGGGATTATGATGCACTGGACAAGGCGGTTTTTAAACAATTCAATTATCATTTTCGTGTTCCGGACGACGAGCCGCTGGAGAACCTGGACCGGGATTCGCTTATTGAGCTTCTTGATGAGGCCACCATGGCGGCTTACCGCAAGAAGGAGGCCGAAATCGGTGAGACGGATTTCAGGAACCTGGAGCGATACGTATTGCTGCAGAATATTGACACCATGTGGAAAGACCACCTGCTTTCCATGGATCATCTCAAGGAGGGGATCGGCCTGCGGGGATATGCCCAGCAAGACCCGCTGCTGATTTATAAAAAAGAAGGTTACGAGATGTTTTCCGAGATGATGGATCGGGTGGCCGAAGAGACCCTGGGCATTTTGTTCCGGATTGAGCTTGCCGCGCCCCAGGAAATTGAGCAGATTCAACAGAAAAAAGAACAGGACCTGGTGTTTTCGGGCGGCGGAGACGCCGAACCCCCCAAGCGTAAACCGGTCAAACGAAAAGAAAAAAAAGTGGGCCGAAATGCGCCCTGCCCGTGCGGCAGCGGGAAAAAATTTAAAAAATGCTGCGGCCGGTAGGCCGCTTCCCCTTTACAAGACCGGGTGGGGATGATTATCTTTTAACAGACCTTTAGCAGCGCAATTCTGAAATGACTTATCGCCCGCTCAATCGGGTGCCGGCTCGCCAACTGCGCTGTTCAGGGTGTTATTTGACCCAAGAGGGTATTTGGATCCGGTATTATATGAACCCGTACGAACCCGAACATAAAGACGATGTTGCCAGTGAATCTGAAAACGACGTGCGGCAGCCCCCCTTGTATCGGGTGCTCCTGCTCAATGACGATTATACCACCATGGAGTTTGTCATTGAAATTCTGGTCCAGATATTCAGGAAAACCCAGAGCGCGGCGGAGCAGATCATGTTAAAGGTCCATCGGGAAGGGGTCGGCCTGTGCGGGGTCTACCCCTACGAAATTGCCGAAACCAAGGTCGATACGGTGCATCATCTGGCGCGGGAAAACGGTTTTCCCTTAAGATGCATCATGGAGAAAGATGAATCATGATCAGTAAAGAACTGGGCGAAACGCTGGGAATGGCCGTGCGGGAAGCCAAAAGACGGCGTCATGAATACGTCAGCGTCGAACACGTTTTGTTTGCCATCCTGTTTAACCAGACGGGAATCGATATCATTGAAAACTGCGGCGGAAACATCGAAGATATCAAGGCCGAACTGGAAACCTTCTTTGATGAACACATCGACCTGATCCCCAAAGGGCGGGAATACGTGCTGCAGCAGACCATGGGGTTTCAGCGGGTAATTCAGCGGGCCGTCGATCATGTCCGCTCGGCGGAAAAGAGCGAAGTGTCCGTGGGTGATGTCATTGCCGCTATTTTTTATGAAAGGGAATCTCATGCCCAGTATGTACTGAATGCCCAGGGAATTACCCGTCTTGATGTATTGAATATGATCACCCACCAGGTGGCGGGCAGTTCTGAAGATCGATATCCGGGGGATGACGCCCGGCGGTTAGGCGGAGACCGGAAAGGAGTCCGAAAGAAGAAAAAAGATCCCCTGGCTGAATATACGATCGAACTGGTATCCCGGGCAGCCGGGGGAAAACTCGATCCGCTGATCGGGCGCAAGGCAGAGCTGGAACGAACCGTTCAGGTGCTTTGCCGCCGGCGTAAAAACAACCCTGTCTTTGTCGGGGAACCGGGCGTGGGGAAAACGGCCATGGCCGAGGGATTTGCCTTGAAAATTCACGAAGGCGACGTTCCCGAAATGTTTACTGATTATAAGATTTACGCCCTTGACCTGGGGGCTCTGCTGGCGGGGACGAAATTTCGTGGTGACTTTGAGCAACGGTTGAAAGCGGTGATCTCGGCCCTGATGGAAAAAGAGGACGCCATCCTGTTTATCGATGAAATTCACACGATTGTCGGTGCCGGTGCGACCAGCGGCGGGTCCATGGATGCGTCCAATATTCTGAAACCGGCCCTTTCCTCGGGTGAAATGCGGGTGATCGGTTCCACCACCTACGAGGAATATAAAAATCATTTTGAAAAAGACCGGGCCCTGTCCCGACGGTTTGAAAAAATTGAAATCGCAGAACCCACCGAGGCGGAATCGATCCGGATTTTAAAAGGGTTGAAATCGAGATACGAGGAACACCACGGGATTGTTTATACGGAAAAATCCCTGAAAACGGCGGTTGCCCTTTCCAATAAATATTTAAATGACCGCTATCTGCCGGACAAGGCGATTGATGTGATCGACGAGGCCGGGGCATATATCCGTATTTCCGGCGGATCGAGGCGTCGGAAAATAAACCCCGCTGATATCGAAAAAATCGTGGCGAAAATGGCCCGTATCCCGGCCGTGAATGTCACCACCACGGACAGAGAAAAACTGCATGCACTGGAAGATCGGCTGAAATCGGTGATTTTCGGCCAGGATGAGGCGCTGAATGTGCTGGTTACGGCCATCAAACGTTCTCGGGCGGGCCTGCGAACGGCAGGGCATCCGGTCGGGTCGTTCTTATTCACCGGCCCCACCGGGGTGGGGAAAACGGAAGTGGCCCGGCAGATTGCCCGGTTGCTGGATATTCATTTCCTGCGCTTTGATATGAGCGAATATATGGAAAAACATGCGGTGGCGCGGCTGATCGGTGCACCGCCCGGGTATATCGGTTTTGATCAGGGGGGGCTTTTAACCGATGATATCCGTAAACATCCCCACAGCGTTCTGCTCCTGGACGAAATTGAAAAAGCACACCCGGATCTGTTCAATATCCTGCTCCAGATCCTGGATCATGCCACACTGACGGATAACAGCGGCCGGAAGGCTGATTTCAGAAATGTGATCGTTATCATGACCTCCAATGCCGGATCCCGGGAAATGAGCGCGCGGAGTATCGGGTTCGGCAATCAGCATAAAGACGCATTGGACAAGAGCCAGGCGGCCGTCAAAAAATTCTTCAGCCCGGAATTTCGCAACCGGCTCGATGATATCATCACCTTTGGATCCCTGAACGTGGAGATCATGGAGCTGATCGTGGACAAGTTCATCGGTGAGTTGAACGGGCAGCTGGCCGCCAAAAAAGTATCCCTGATCCTGTCACCGAAGGCACGCCTGTGGCTGGCCAAAAAGGGGCATGACCCGGCCTATGGCGCCCGGCCGCTCAACCGGATCATCCAGACCCATATCAAGGAAGCCCTGGCCGACGAGATCCTGTTCGGAGAACTTCAAAAGGGCGGGGTGGTTTTTGTGGATATCGATAATGACACGCCTGTTTTCGAATATAAATGAGCGGCCATGGCGACATTATCTGAAAATCGCAGCGTCTTGAGCTCGAATGAGGATATGCGCGGCGGTTTTTCCGCGTCGGTCTGCTCTTAGATGCCCGTCTATCGGCTTTCATCCGAATTGATTTTTCCACCTCCCGATCTGGCCATGAAAGAAGGCCTGCTCGCCGTGGGAGGGGACTTGAGCGTGTCGCGGCTGTTGCTTGCCTATGCCAATGGCATTTTTCCCTGGTATTCATCCGGTGAACCCATCCTCTGGTGGTCGCCCGATCCCCGTCTGGTTCTCTATCCCGGTGAGTTAACCCTTTCCAGACGTCTCAACCGGACCCTGCGGCAGGGCCGGTTCCAGGTTACCTGCGACAGGGCCTTTGAACAGGTTATTCGTAAATGTGCGTCGGTTCCCCGGAGCGATCAGGATGGAACCTGGATTACCGAAGAGATGATTTTCGCCTATACTGAACTGCACCGGGCCGGGTTTGCCCATTCTATCGAGACCTGGCAGAATAGCCGCCTGGTCGGAGGGATATACGGCGTCTCGCTGGGGAGGTGCTTTTTCGGCGAGTCCATGTTTCACCGGGTCAGCGATGCCTCCACGGTGGCCCTGGTCTCGCTGGTGCGACAGGTGGCTGAATGGCATTTTGATTTAATCGATTGCCAGGTGACGACGAATCACCTGCTGCGGATGGGGGCAAGGGAGATATCAAGAGACCGGTTTTTGCGCCAGCTGAACAGATCATTGAAATATCCGACCCGTCGCGGGAAATGGATCCTGGAAAATGATGACAACGTATGTGGAGGAAAAAAATGAATGTATCCGGGCAGCATTACCGAACGATATGGCTGGACGGAGAGAGCCATGAAGAGGTCCGGATCATAGATCAGCGTTTTCTGCCGCACCGGTTTGAGGTTGAAACACTGGCCTGCGTGGATGATGTGGCCACCGCCATTTTGGACATGCACGTGCGTGGTGCCGGGCTGATCGGCGCCACGGCCGGTTTTGGAATGTATATTGCCGCCTTACAGGCGGACCGGCATTCGGATCAGGCGTTTATGGAATCGCTGCGGGCTGCGGGCGAAAAACTAAAGGCAACACGTCCTACGGCGGTGAATCTGGCCTGGGCCGTGGACCGGCAGCTGGCAGCCATTGCGGCTGTTGAAGGGATTGAATCTAAAATCAGTACGGCAAAAAAAACAGCCCGGACCATTGCCGATGAAGATGCGGATTTCTGTCGTCGGATCGGTCGCCACGGTGTGCACCTGATCGAGGAAATCAGCCGCCGAAAATCCGGCAGGGTGGTCAATATTCTGACCCATTGCAATGCCGGGTGGCTGGCTTTTGTTGATTATGGTTCGGCCACGGCGCCGATCTATGAAGCGTTTGACCGGGGGATAAATATTCATGTCTGGGTCGATGAAACCCGCCCTCGCAACCAGGGTGCCGGTTTAACGGCCTGGGAGCTGGGAGAACAGGGCGTACCGCATACGGTCATTGTCGATAATGCCGGCGGCCATCTGATGCAGCATGAAATGGTTGATATGGTCATCACCGGCACGGACCGGACGACCGTTACCGGAGACGTGGCCAATAAAATCGGTACCTACCTGAAAGCCCTGGCCGCCAGGGATAACGGTATTCCATTTTATGTGGCCCTGCCCTCGTCTACGTTTGACTGGGAGATGGAAGATGGGGTCAGGGAAATTCCCATCGAAAATCGCGGGGAAGAAGAAGTGAAATTCATCCAGGGATTAGAGAGCGGCGAGATCAAAACCGTATTGCTGACGCCGGACAAAAGTCCTGCGGCCAATTATGCTTTTGATGTCACCCCGTCCCGCCTGGTTACGGGTTTGATCACTGAACGGGGGATCTGCAGCGCCTCAAGAGACGGGGTGCTGGAGTTGTATCCTGAAAGGAATAGCTCGTGATTTCATAGACGGCCCGTTCAATCATTTCATGTTCAGCGACCAGCCAGTCGTCCCTCCCACCGTAAGTAATCTGCCATGATTTTACCCCCTGTATCGCTGCCAGTGAACTGCCGCACCGGTTCTTGCGACGTTTTATCTGAATCGGATTTGTAAACGCCTGTTTCAAGTTCGCCGTCTCTTTAAACCGGATATCGGCCGAAAGGGACATTGCCAGGGCGGCTGTTTTCGCAGACCGGCCGAGATATTGGCATGATGGATGCGGAGCCGCGTTATTTTTCTTCCCCCGTACAACCCGATCTTTTTTGTCCGCAGGAATGACGCGGGGAAAAGGAATTGAACAGAAAAAACTTGACAGCAAAAATTTATACGATATATATGCATATTATTCAAATATATTTTGATAAATTAAGCAAAATTAAAAATAAAATTCGCTTTGTTAAAAATAATGGAGGCGACTGATCGATCACCTGGATGCTTATATCATCAGCGAAATGCAGGCCAATGCCCGGGTAAAGCAGGTTGAACTGGCCCGGAAACTGGGCGTGGCGCAATCGACGGTACTGGAACGGGTCCGCCGGCTGGAAGAACAGGGGGTTATTAAAGGGTATAAGGCCGATATTGATCCGGGAAAGCTGGGTTTATCCGTGCAGGCCTTTGTTTCCGTGACACTCAACAGACACGGCGCAGATATTATTCGAAAATTTGAAGATGGAATCCGGGCGATGTCTTTTGTTCGAACCTCTTATCACCTGACCGGCCGGTTCGACTATCTGCTCCATGTGGCCGTCAAAGATCTGGAACAGCTGGGTGCGCTGGTCAAAACGCAGATCGCTTCCCTGCCCGGTTTTGGCAAGTCGGAGACATTTGTCATTTTTTCCGGGATTAAGGAAGATCGGGGCTGGCCGATAGATGCCGCTGCATTATCAACGGTAAAAGATCATGGGAAACCGGGCCGACAAAAATAGTGTCCAGAAGGGATCGGGTGGACCAGATGGCGCTTTTGTCCAGGTGATTGCCCAATCAGGCGAACGCTCAATCCGGAGTACGCTCAATCCGGAGTACGCTCAATCCGGTGTACGCTCAATAAGGATAACTGGTGAAAAAAAAGGATGCAGCATGAATAAAAAAAAATTAATGGTTCATGATTTTTTCAGGATGAAACAGGCCGGTGAAAAAATTACCTGGCTCACTTCGTATGACTACCCCACCGCTCAATTTGCAGAGGCTGCCGGGATGGAAATGATACTGGTCGGTGATTCACTGGGCATGTGTGTCTATGGCTACGATGGGACCGTGCCGGTCACCATGGATCAATGCATTGTCCATTGTGAGGCCGTGGCCCGCGCTGCGCCGAATACATTTATTGTCGGAGATATGCCGTTTGGCAGCTATCAGGTGTCTGATGAAGCGGCGGTGATCAATGCCACCCGGTTTTTAAAAGAGGCCGGGGTGGATGCGGTTAAGCTGGAGGGCGGGACCCGGGTCATCACCCGTATTAAAGCCATTCTGGATGCCGGCATTGTGGTGATTGGCCACATCGGCCTGACACCGCAGAGCTCGGGCCAGATCGGGGGACACAAAGCCCAGGGCAGAACCGTTGCCTCGGCCCGGCTGGTGATCGAAGATGCCCTGGCCATTGAAGCTGCCGGCGCACAAATGCTTCTCGTCGAGGCTGTCCCCCCCGAAGTGGCCGGATTTATCGCCAGAAAACTGACGATTCCCGTTTTTTCGATCGGCGCCGGTGCTGAGTGTGATGGGCAACTTCTGATCGTATCCGATCTCATCGGGCAATTTACCGCCTTTACCCCCAAATTTGTCAAAAAATATGCCAATGTGGCAGAAGTGATAACCACTGCCATGCGGGCGTACGTAAATGAGGTCAAGAATGTCACCTTTCCCACAGACGCGCACTGCTATCACATGATCAAGGGGGAAGAAGACGGATTCAAGAAGCTTGTTAAAGAATATGAATAGTTTTCGTATCTAAATTAATTGAAACACTTTTTATATCAGGGAGAAAATGCCATGTCTGACCTGAGGGAACGATTAAAGATTTCCACGAAACGGGTGGATGAAATAAACCACTTCTTGCTGGACCCCGACAACGCACTTATTTCCGGTCTGATAGACGTCGTAGAAAAATTCGGAGGCCCCGGGGAGATCAACCGGAAAGCGAAAGAGGCCCGCAAGCTTGAAAATCTTATGGGCCGCCTGGAACAGATCGATTCACCGTATGTCAAGGATCTTGAATGGTTGACTTTGCAGCGGGATAATAACGCATTCATCCGCCTGGGTGATTATCGGAATAAAATCCTGGGAAACCGGGCCGGCACCGTGTCTTTTAACGAAAAGACTGCAGTCACGCTTGAAATTTCCGCCCTGCAGTTTTTCCCCTGGTTGATTGCCGAGGCCAGGCAGGCCATCGAACAGGGGCAGCTCATGCCGGGACGCTATATCCGTGTCCGAAATATGCAGGAACAATCGGAAGATCAGGGGGATATTCTGGCGGTTGCCGCGGCCATGCAGATTGTCGGGGCGAGCTATGTTGAGACGCTGGATACCAAGGGGACGGATGGCGCCAATGTCCATCTCGGCGGCCCGGAAACCATTACAGGTTACTTCGGGGGGATCGGACAGCCCAACGACTACCCGTTGAAGTGGGTGGAAGAGTATCTCCATTATTATACGACTTATGGCATTCAGCAGGTTTTGAATATCAATGCCGGAACGATTTTTCTGGGATACATGCTGCACAAACTGGGGGTCGATAATGAGTTTAAAATTTCCGTGTTTATGGGAAATGACAACCCGTTTGCCGTCTTATGGACCCTGATGGGATCCCGGCTGCTGTCCCGGGATGATGGAACAACCAGCCTGATCGGGTTTAATTTCTCGAACTCGGTGAATAACGATACGATCCGGGCCAGTCACGACATCCGGCAGGCCCTGGGGTTGACCGATGGGGTCCGTTTTGAGCATCATATTACCGAGACTTTCAAATCGATCGTTATCCAGCCTTACGACCGGAGAGACGAACTGGTAGAGATTGCCGGGGCCGTGCCCAATATCTCGGCCAAACACGAAGGCGGCGACGTGGAAACCGAAAAAGAACGGGAACATCCCTCGGATATTCTCGAATATTTTTTGTCAAAGGAAGAAATCCTCAAACAGGGTCTGATGGACGTGCTGGAGCGCAATTATCTGGACAAGCACGATGCGCTGAACAATACTGCAGATGCATTAACCCGGGCCGGCATTGATATCGTTTGTGCCAGGAATCTTCATTGAAGATAAATGCAAAGAATGGCCCTTATTTTTTGGTGTATACTTAGGGTGCCCGGCCCTGTCGCTCGCCGAAGATCAGCCGTCTACGCTGAAAATATTATTGACAGGATAGCTCCTGTTTTGTACGGTTCTAAATATATTCTCCTGACTGGTATCAGGTGCAGGTATGGGGAAGCGGCGCCTGGGAGGAGGCGCTAGATACCGTACGCCCCAATGATAATCGAGGCTTGTCGGTGTTTCTTTATACAACACAATATGTTGGGGGATCTGGTGGCCTGTACGGCTTGTTTTTAATTACGAAAATTCAAAAGGAGCGACGATGAAACTCATTTGTAAGACCACGATTGTTCTGTCATTATTTCTATTTCTGATCCTAACTTCATTCACCGTATCTGTTTTCGCACAAGATCAGGGCGCCAGCCTTTTTCCGCCGAATGCTGAACCCGGAAAGTGTTATGCCAAGGTGTTGGTACCGGCCTCTTTTAAAACGGTTAGCGAGGAAATTGTTAAACGGGAGGCCGCTGAAAAGATCGAAACGGTTCCGGCCGAATTTGAGTGGGTTGAAAAAAAGGTGCTTGTCAAGGAAGCGACAGAAAAGATTGAAGTTATCCCCGCTGTTTACGAAACCGTTGAAGAAAAAATCGAGATTGTGCCTGCCTCATTCAAACTGGAAACAACGAAACCTGTCTATGAGACGGTTGATGTAAAAGTGATAGACAAGCCGGCCCGCACCGCATGGAAAAAGGGGAGCGGCCTGTTGGACAAAATTGATCATGCCACGGGCGATATTATGTGCCTGGTCAATATCCCCGCGACTTATAAAACAATTAAAAAACAAGTTCTTAAGACTCCCGCGACGGTAAAGAAAGTTGAAGTCCCGGCACAATACAAGACTTATAAAAGACAGGTTGTGAAAAAGCCTGCCGAAGTAAAAAAAGTTACCATTCCGGCTGAATACAAGACCATTAAAGTGAAAAAACTTGTAACACCGGCTAAAGAAGTGCGAATTCCTATTCCCGAGGAACGCCAGGTCGTCAAAAAACGGATAAAAGAAAGCGACGAAAAAATGTCCTGGCAGCCGGTTCTTTGTGAAACCAATATGACTCCGGATGTGATCAAGAAAATTCAGGCTGCACTGGCAGACAAGGGGTTCGAACCGGGTCCTGTTGACGGCGCATTGGGAAGCGGCACACTCAAGGCGCTTAAGGAATTTCAGCAGAAGAACGGTCTTGCCACCGGTGGGTTGACATACGAATCTCTTAAAGCACTGGCTGTTATGGAATAAGTTTACGCCGGAAGCTGCGGCTGGCCGGAAAAATGATATTTAAAAATGGCGTCGGAGAAAGATATTTTCGGCGCCCTTTTTATGCCCGGATATAGAAGCGGTCTGTTTTTTACAGGCGTTGAATCAGGTAAAGATAATTTTTGAAACAGTTCATCGTTTTTATCTTATAAAACTTTCGAACGATATTTTTGTGAATTACGGAGTTTCCGCCCATTAATGGTGAAAAATAGATGGTTCCTTTACCGACAGAGCGGTTTGCTGCTTTCCGGGTGAGATCAAAAAAAGAGGGAAGGTGGGTCTCGGGAAGGTGATCGCCATATACGAAATTGGCCGTAATTTCGATATTCGCATATGCTTTATTAATGGCCCGTATTTTGGCAAACGTCTCGGCGACTGTGGCCGAACTGATAGGTTTTCTTAAGTAATCCAGTGTATTCTGGTCGGCGGATTCGAGCCCGATATTGATGTAAGTCGAATACGGGAGGGTATTCAGGGCGTCAAAGAGTGATGCCTGAGACCGGAGGATTGCATCCGCGCTGCCAAAGAGAAAGAGGCTGGCCCCGTCCAGGTGGGAATGCTTCAGATCGAGCAGTTGGTAGGCGGTTTCAGCGGCGAAAAGAATTCGCCCGGGATCCGTATACAGGGCGTCGTGGAGTCCTAAAAACAGCGCATTGTAGTTTTTCAGGTCCGGGCCATAAAAAGTCTTGAGTTGTTTGATCTGCCTGACAATATTTTTTTTCGTACGGGATGCGAATCCATCGCGTGTTTTTAATCGACAAAACCCGCATTTATAGAGACAGCCATCGGCGATAATCACCGGAAGGACATTGTAATCCACATGCCGGGTATCCGGTGGTAAAACGGAAATCCGTCCGCCAATGATTTGGTGAAGATGCCGGGCGTTACGGGCAAGTATATCCGGGGTATTTCCAGTCATTTTTTCCAGGAATTGTTTTATCTCTGCGGCTTTTACCTCCGGTATGAGCCGGCGGAGATCTTTTCTCATATCCTGCCAGGCGTTGATGGCGGCCACAACCGCCCTGTCTTTAAATGGATTTCGGGTGATAAAGGAATTGGTCGGGTAGTCGGGGAGGGGAAGATAGTATTCACCAAACGCATCCCGGACACCGCTGTAATCTCCGGCCATATAGTAAACCCAGTCGTTTCCGTCGGTTCGTTTGAGCCATTCCGACGGCGATGGCCAGCCGTTTCCATGTCCTTGAATATATTTTATTTCGTGGTTTAGATTGAATTGAAAGATGTAGGCCGGTGTTTTTATCTCTGCATAACGGCCGTAGCGGATGGGGTAACTGACCTTGGTGAATGAACTGGCGCCGGGTTTATTCAGGGTAATGGTGAAATTTTCGATTTGGTGGGAGATCATACCCATCTGTATCCGGATACTTCATAATCCAAAAGATGATTTTGAGAGATGTTTTTCACGGGCGGATACTAATACACCCTAATTAACCCGTCAATATGAGCAAAATCCGGCGTGGAAAAAGTTATTGACAAGTTACGCCAATTTTAATTACATTATAGCTATAATATAATTATCATCGGGATATTCGCGGTCTTCTCCTAAACAGGGAAGGCCCCGGACGGTGGAGACATTTATAAAGCTTATATTGATTGGACAGACAATAAGGAGGGGCTCGATGGCAGCTGTACCTGGAAAAATTATGACATGGCAGATGGTTCGGCCAACCACCCGGAACAGAGAGACCGGTGAGGTGTTACCGGGTAAACTGGAGAAAAAAGAATTACCGGTACCGGCGCTGAAAGAAGGGGAGGTGCTTGTGGAGGTGGCCGGCTGCGGGGTGTGCCATACGGACCTGGGATATTTTTATGATGGGGTTCCCACGGTATGTAAACCGCCCCTGACGCTGGGGCATGAAATTTCTGGAACCGTGGTGGCCGGTGATGCGGCCTGGATTGGCAAAGAGGTGTTAATCCCGGCCGTGATGCCATGCCGAAAATGTCATCTGTGTAAAACCGGGCGGGGAAACCGCTGCCTGTCTCAGAAAATGCCGGGCAACAGTATCGGTATTTACGGGGGCTTTTCAAGTCATATTCCCGTTCCCTCGATTGACCTTTGCGAGATAAAAAATCGCGGAGATTTTCCGCTTTCCCACCTGGCAGTGGTTGCCGATGCCGCCACGACGCCGTATCAGGCGGCCCGACGCGCCGATCTTCGTCTCGGTGACCATGTCATCGTCATCGGGGTCGGGGGGGTTGGCCAGTATATGGTCCAGGAAGCCAAAGCCCTGGGCGCGGCCATGGTCATTGCCATCGACATTGATCAGGAACGGCTGGATCTGATGAAAAAATACGGTGCCGATGAAGTTATCAATGTGACTGGTAAAAAACCCCGCGATGTGGCCGGCGAAGTCAAGGCGATCCGCAAAGAGAAGGGGTTGCCCGCCCATGGCTGGAAGATTTTCGAGGCCACCGGATCAAAACCGGGCCAGGAGCTGGCTCTGACGCTGTTAAGCTTTACCGGTAAATTGATAATTATTGGATTCGGAATGCAGAAAGTTGAATATTCCATCAGCCGCCTGATGGCCTTTGACGCGGAGATTATCGGTACCTGGGGCTGTCTGCCAGAATACTATTCCCATGTCCTGTCGATGGTCCTTTCCGGAAAAATCGCCCTGTCGCCCTTTGTGCAGACCCGGCCCATGAGCACCATTGCCGATGTGTTTGAAGAAGCACATACCCAGTCGCCGGACCGGCGCATCATCCTGGAGCCGGACTTTTAAAATGGCTGGCCTGCCGGTCGACTGGCTGATCGAGCGATCTATTCAACTAAAAAAACGAAACTGAACAACAACAAGGAGACAGACATGGCTTTAGACTGGATGCCGAGAGATAACGAACCCAAAGATCACGCCCTGCACCGGGATCCCCACTGGACCACGGAAGCCCCCGGGGTGGTATACGAAAAAAAACCCTTGACCGATCCCAGGGGGAATGTGGTGGAAGGGCTGTATACCGCCTGGATCCGCCTGAATAATCCCAAGCAGTATAATTCATACACAACCGATATGGTCAAAGGCGTCATTGCCGGGTTTGAAAATGCGTCTCTGGATCGGAGCGTGGTGGCCGTTGTCTTTACAGGAACCGGACCGTATGCGTTCTGTACCGGTGGTAATACCAGGGAATATTCCGAATATTATTCGAGAAGGCCCGAGGAATACGGCCAGTACATGGACCTGTTCAACCACATGGTCGATTCGATTCTCTCCTGCCATAAACCAACCATCTGCCGGGTCAACGGCATGCGGATTGCCGGCGGCCAGGAAATCGGTCTGGCGTGTGATCTGGCTATATCATCCGACCTGGCTGTTTTTGGCCAGGCCGGCCCCCGGCACGGCTCCTCCCCGGCCGGCGGTTCATCCGACTTTCTGCCCTGGTTTCTCACCATGGAAGATGCCATGTGGAATTGCGTATCCTGTGAAATGTGGTCGGCCTACAAGATGAAGATGAAAGGCATGATTACCAAGGTGGTCCCGGTGTTGAAAATAGACGGTCAATGGGTGAGAAATCCGACCGTTGAAACGGATAAGTATATCGATAACGGCGAGATTGTTTATGGCGAATATAAGGCCGGTCAGGCCTTTAAAGATGGTAAGGCACTTCTCAGAGCGCATCAGGCCGATGCCGATTTTGAACTGCTGGATAAAGAAGTTGATAAAATAATCTGGAAATTTGCCAACCTTTTTCCCGGGTGCCTGGTCAAATCCATCGAGGATGTCCGTCAGAAAAAGAAATTTTTCTGGGATACCATGAAAAACGATCACCGGCACTGGCTGGCGGCCAACATGTCCAGCGAGGCGTTCCTGGGATTTGGTGCGTTTAATACCAAGAAAATCACCGGTCAGGATACCATCGATTTTATCAAGTTCCGCCAGAATGTGGCTGATGCCAGGGACTGGGATATGGACATGTTTGCCGAAGTGATGGGAAAACCAGAAGATTGACGATTGGCGATTGAATATTGTTGATTGAGACAGATACGCCGGACGCCGGTTGTTCGTTAAAAATTATAGGAATCATTCGATGCGGTACCCCAAAGAATGCGTTCTGAAGGAATGCCAGGAGGTCGTCATTCGGCCCCTGGCACGTGATGATGAGCCTTTGCTGCTTCAGTTTTTTAACGAGATCCCCGAAGCAGATCGCTGGTACATGCGATACGATGTGACCGATATCGGGGTGATTAAAAAATGGTTCGAGCATATCGACTCGGATACCGTGGATTCGATCATCGCTTTGAGCGGTGATCGAATTGTCGGCCATGGCAGTCTGCATGTCAGAGGGTTCGGCTCCACCCGGCATGTGGGCCGGTTTCGAATCGTTATTCACCCCGAGTTTCGGTTACAGCGGCTGGGGACCTGGCTCACGCTTGACCTGATCCAGCTGGCCATGGACAAGGGCCTCGAGATTTTACGGACGGATCTGGTGGCGGGGATCGAAGATGTGGCCATCGATGCCGTCCGAAAGCTTGATTTTGTTAAACGTGCCGAGATCAGGGACTATGCCAGGGATCCGGAGGGCAACCACCACGATCTGGTGGTCATGATCAAGCGTCTGCATCGGGGATGGGGGGATTTTTAATCCAGCGTCACGACCTGGCGTTTTTTTGAGCCTTTTTCAGGACGATTCATCCTGTCATTTCAATACCCGTCTGTTTCCGATCTGTCCGTACAATTGGCTGATGTTCGAGTCAAACGCGGTGCTTAACCGATGAACGTATGTAATTTACCATCCCGGGAAATACCCTGGCCGAATGCCAACGGTCAGCTCCGGATCCGTTGCGGCTGTCATCCTGAGGAGATCCGGGGATATACCTTTGATGCGCAATTTGGCTCCTATGCGCATTTTCGGTCGTTGTACACGAAACGGGAAACACTGGAAACGATTGCCGGTCATGACGGTGCCAATGTTGTTTTAGCGCTCACCGATAACAATCATATTATCGGATTCGGCGTCCTTGATTTCCCCGAACCGAATGAGCGATGGGCCCGGCTGGGCGCCAAGCGGATGATGGAAGTCAAGGCCATTGAGGTCTGCCGGGATTTTCGTGCGGCGCGTGTGGCCAGCGGTATTCTGGAGATGCTGCTCCGGCATCCGCAATTGGAAAAAATGATCGTGTATATGGTCGGGTATTCATGGACCTGGGACCTCGACGGTACGGGAAAGACGCCGCAGGCATACCGCAATATTTTGCTGCGTCTGTTTGCGCGTCACGGCTTTGTGGAAATGCAGACCAACGAACCCAATATCTGCCTGAAGTCGGAAAATCTATTTATGGCCAGGGTCGGAAAAGAAGTACCTGATGATATTATTCAAAAATTCAAGTGGTTACGGTTTGGCGTGAGGCCTTGACAGGCGGGTAGCCCGGCAAAATTCTATCGTAAGTGTTCTGCATAAATACGATTTTTTTCTTGACAGCATAGTTACGATATAGCTAAATTGTGATTACATTTTTCCGAAGAGCGGGATAATTGTACGAAATCCACGCGATATTTTTAATTCGCCACTTACCGGTTATCTTCTCTCGGACGAAGGATATGGGTTTTTATTAAATAACAACAGAGGGATTCAGGCGCGCTAAAAGGGGAAAAAATGAGGTACGCAGAAACAGGGTTTAATTTGGAAATAGATCTGACCCGGGGAAATATTGAAAAGGTGGCAACGGATCCGAAAGATACCGAGCTTTACCTGGGGGGGCTGGGAACAAACACCAAGATATTATGGGACAGGGTCCCCCCTGAAACAGACGCCTTTTCGCCCGAGAATCTTTTAATATTCGGGACGGGCCTGTTGTGCGGTACCGCTGCGACCGGTTGTAACCGGACCATTGTTTCCACCATTTCGCCGCAAACCAAATTAATGGCATTTTCAATGATGGGCGGATACTGGGCACCGGAATTGAAATATGCCGGTTACGATAAGGTGGTCCTCCGCGGAAAATCACCGGATCTGGTTTATATCTGGATCAACAATGATAAGGTCGAAATTCGCGATGCCTCTCATTTAAAGGGCAAGGGCGCGATTGAAACCGCATCGCTTCTGCAAAAGGAGTTAAAAGAACCCAAAGCCCAGGTAGCCGCCATCGGTCTGGCCGGAGAAAACCGGGTTTTTTATGCGTCCATCGAGCAGGGCCGTTCCAGTGCCAGCCGGGGCGGTATTGGCGCGGTAATGGGTGACAAGAATGTCAAGGCGATCGTTGTTCGCGGTACCCAGGATATCAATATTGCCGATCCTGAAAAATTCATGGATCTCTGCTATGAAGTAAACGACTATATCAAGTGGCGCCAGGAGAATCCCATTAAAGGGGTCATTCCGATTCTGGCCATCCTGGGCTCGCCCCAGGAAATGGCCATCCATGACGAGCAGTGGCATACCGAAAACTTTTCATGGGGCAATGCCCGTACCCGCCGAAAAGGATTCTGGACCGACGAGGTATCTGAAGAGTGGCTGGAAACCATGAACAAAGCCCGGACGCGTTTGATCAGTTGTTATAACTGTCCCATTGCCTGTGGGGCGACTATTTCATTGCCGGGGCTGCCGACTTATATGATGAAGTGTTTTACGAAACTGACCTATACCATGGCGGCCATGTCGAACCTGGAATTTGGTTTAACCATTGCCCAGCGGGCAACAGAGTATGGCGTGGATGGCTATTCCGCACCGCAGGTGATGGCGTTTGCCCTGGAACTTCTGGAAAACGGGATTTTATCGGATACGGATTTTCCGGACATGCCGGAAGACAATGAGGGCCGGCATTTCTACCTGCTTGATAAAATTGTCCGCCGGGAAGGGATTGGCGACGTGCTGGCCAATGGTACCCACTGGGCGGCCAAAGAGATCGGTAACGGGGCCGAGGAATACGCCCATAATAATATTAAAAAACAGGAACAGCTGCCGCTCAAGCTCTCCATGCTGAACCCGATCTACTTTTTAATGTATTGTACCGGCGAAAAAATAAACATTACGCAGATTGAGGGTCAATTTCCCCAGGCTGCTTTTCCCAAGAGGGAGCAGCGGGAAAAATTTGTCAAAGACTGGTTCCAGGTTCCGGATGATAAGTTCAAGCAATACTTTCTGGACTGGGAACCCCGGGGGGAAAATTCGAATCCGTATTACCCCACGGTTGATATGACCTGCGATATTGTCGACTGGCAGGAGATGATGCACTATATCGATGATGCGCTGGGTATGTGTGCCGGGCTGTCATCCTTTCATATGAAACCCCCCTATCATATTCACAATTTTCCGCAGTTTATAACTGCCGGTGCCGGTATTGAGATGAATGAGGAAAAACTGAAACAGGCGGCCAAGCGGTATCGGACGCTGCTCCGGGCATTTAATATCAACCGGGGGATGCGGCGAAAAGATGAAAAACCGCCCGAAGACCACTGGAAAAAGCGGTTTCCCGAGTTGGAAAAAGAGCTGCTGGATACCTACTACGTATATAAGGGATGGAACGAAGAGGGGATTCCAACCAGAGAATCACTGCATGAGCTGGGCCTTGATTACGTGGCTGAAGATTTTATCTCAAGGGGAATTTTGACGGATGAGGGTAAATCTTCCTGAAAAGAGACGGCCTCAGATAAAGTGAAAGCATAGAGCACAAAGGAGTAAATTGTGACTGGTGAGAAAAAAAAGAAAATAATCAAGACCATCAGAATTGATGTGGATAAGTGTCATGGTTGCCGGGCGTGTGAGATGATATGCTCCGCTTTTCATGCCAAACCCAGATACAGCAGCAGTAATCCCGCCAGATCGCGGATTCGTGTTATCCGTGATCCGCTGGCGGATATTTATGTTCCGGTTTATGCGGGCGAATATACTGTTGCCGAATGTGCCGGCCGGGACAAGTATACCATCAATGGTAAAGAATACTCCGAGTGCGCCTTTTGCCGGGCTTCCTGCCCGTCAAGAGCCGACTTTAAAGAACCCGATTCCGGTCTGCCGCTGAAATGTGATATGTGCGAGGGCGAAGATGAACCGTTGTGCGTCAAATGGTGCACCGTTGATGCGCTCGTTGTTGAAGAAAGAGAAGAAGAAGTGGAGGAAGAGATCGAACAGGAAGAACTGGAGGTCGGTCTGGAGGAATTGGCCAGTAAATATGGAATGAATACGATCATGGATGCCATTTCGCGATTATCCAAGAAGGACTGAATCGTTTATTGGGTTTATTGAGTTTATTGAGTTTATTGGGTTCATTGGGTTCATTGGGTTTATTGGGTTTGTCGGGTTAATTTAGGTTGTTACGTTGAGCGGCTTTTTTATTCTGTGATTGTATTAATCCGACCCGTTTACCCGTTGACTGAAGGAGATAGTAAAAAAAGTGGAAACAGTTGCTCCCTTCATAGAGGTCGTCGAAGAGATCAAAGAGGCCGGTGGAGAAATATTTAAGCTATGCTTTCAATGCGGATTGTGCGATGCGGTCTGTCCGTGGAACCGGGTTCGTGATTTCAGCATGCGCAAACTTATCCGGGAAGCGGCCTTTGGATTAACCGAGATCGATGGCGAAGATCTCTGGCGCTGCACGACCTGCGGGAACTGTCCGACGCAGTGTCCCCGGGGGGTCAAGCAGATTGATGTGGCGGTTGCGCTGCGCCGTGTGGCAACCGAATACGAAGTTTTTCCTGCATCTGTCAAGTCGGCCAGAACAGCGCGGGCCAGCTTGATTTCCGAGGGGAACCCCCTTCAGGGAGAGCGGAAAAACCGCTCCCAATGGGCGAAGGATCAATCGATAAAACCGTTCAGCGAAGAGATGGAGGCGTTGTATTTTGTCGGGTGTTACTTAAGCTATGATCCCAGGATGAAAAAAGTGGCGGTGGCCACCGCCTCCATTCTGAAAAAAGCAGGTGTGGAATTCGGGATACTGGGCGATCGGGAAAGCTGCTGCGGAGAAAGCATCCGCAAGGCAGGCAGCGAAGAAGTATTTAAAACCCTGGCTAAGGATAACATCAAGACGTTTATCGAAAAAGGGGTCAAAAAGATCATCGTCTCTTCTCCCCATTGTTACCATACTTTTAAAAACGAATATCCTGAATTCATGGTCCACTTTGAAGTCGTTCACATGAACCAGTATCTAATGGACCTCATCGAAGACGGGCGGCTTGAATTGAAAGGGGAGTTTTCAAAAAGAGTCACCTACCACGATCCATGTTACCTGGGACGGCACAACGGCATTTACGATGAGCCCCGAAATATTTTGAACCGGGTGCCGGGACTGGAACTGGTTGAAATGGAAAATTTCAGGAAGAACAGCCTCTGCTGCGGGGGTGGCGGGGGGCGGATCTGGATGGATACCCCCAAGGAAGAACGGTTTTCCGATATCCGGCTGGAACAGGCCAAAGCGGCTGGCGCAAGCATCCTCGCGACTTCCTGCCCATATTGTATTACCAACTTTGAGGAGAGCCGGTTGAATCTGGAATATGAAGACATTGTGGAAATTAAGGATATCACCGAGATCATCAATGATATGCTTTAGAAAGTAAACGCTCGTGCCTGCCGTTTAACCGGCTGATTCAGACATACTTAATTATCAGGAGAAAGAACGTGGAAAACGAAGTACTGCCAATCGAAAAGATCCAAGAACTTTCCGAAGTTCTCGGCGATAAAAACTTCGGCGATGTCATGGTTGTGGGCGGCGGAGTGAGCGGTATTCAGGCCTCACTCGATCTGGCCACGGCCGGATTTAAAGTCTACCTGGTTGAGAAGGGACCCAGCATCGGCGGTCATATGGCCCAGCTGGACAAGACCTTTCCTACCAATGACTGTTCGATGTGAATTCTCTCTCCGAAACTGGTCGAGGTCGGCCGGCATCCAAACATTGAGGTTTTGACATTTACCGAAGTGGGAGAGGTAGAAGGGGAGAAGGGCGACTTTAAGGTCACCCTGGTCAAGAAGCCGCGCTATATCATTGAAGACAAGTGTACCGGCTGCACCACCTGTGTCGAATACTGCCCGGTGGAATATCCGGACCCGTTCAACCAGGAAATATCAAAAAATAAGGCCGTTCACGTTTATTTTTCCCAGGCGATTCCACTGGTCTCGTATATCGATGAAAGCTGCCTTTTCCTGAAAGAAAAAAAATGCGACATCTGCCGCCGGGTCTGTCAGACCGGGGCCATTGATTTTACCCAGACGACTGAAAAGACTGGAATAAACGTCGGCGCGATCATTCTATCCTCCGGTATCACGCCGTTTGATCCCGAAGTGAGGGATGAATATGGCTATACGAAGATGCAGAACGTGGTCACCAGTATGGACTACGAGCGCTTATTATCTTCGACCGGGCCATACGAGGGTGAAGTGCGGCGGACGTCTGACAAAAAACATCCCAAAAAAATCGCGTGGCTTCAATGTGTCGGCTCCCGGCGGGTAACCGAAGGGGATAACAGCTATTGTTCCGGCGTATGCTGCACCTACACCCAGAAACAGGTCATTTTAACCAAAGACCACGATACCGAGGCCACATGTACGATTTTCCATAATGATATCCGTTCTTTTGGCAAGGATTTTGAGCGATACTTCCAGCGTGCCGAACAACTGCCCGGGGTAGAGTTTATCCGGAGCTATGCGTCTGTTGTCCGGGAGGTCCCGGAAAGTAAAAATGTGATTATCCGATATGCCACCGACAACGAAGGCGTTGTGGAACGGGAATTTGACCTGGTAGTGTTGTCGGTGGGACTGAGTCCGCCGGAGGATAACAAAAAATTAGCCGATATATTCGGAATTGAACTCAATGGATACGGATTTTGTGAAGCAGATAGTGAAAATCCGATCAAAACCACTCAACCCGGTATCTTCGTCAGCGGTGCCTTCCAGGGGCCGACAGACATTCCCGAATCGGTTTTTACGGCCAGTGGCGCGGGGGCCCAGTGTGGCGAGCTTTTGGATTACCGGCGGGGCAAGCTGTCTAAAGAAAGGGCCTATCCGCCGGAAAAAGATGTCTCCGGAGAAAAACCCCGGATTGGCGTTTTTGTCTGTCATTGCGGGGCCAATATCTCAAGCGTCGTGGATGTACCATCCTCGGTTGAGTATGCCTTGAGCCTGCCCAATGTCGTTTTTGCCAAGGAGCAGTTGTTTTCATGTGCGACCAATTCAGCCCAGGAAATTACCGATCTGGCCAAAGAAAAGGGACTCAACCGTGTGGTGATTGCCGCCTGCTCTCCTCGAACGCTGGAGCCGCTGTTTCGGGACACCCTTCGTGAGGCGGGGTTGAATCAATACTATTGTGATATGGCCAATATCCGGGAACACTGCTCCTGGGTGCATGCCAAGCAAAAAGATGAGGCCACGGAAAAGGCGCAGGCTATTATCCGGATGTCAGTGGCCCGGACGGCCCATCTGGAACCATTAAAGGAATTTGACCTGCCGGTAAATAAAACGGCCCTGGTCGTGGGCGGTGGCATTGCCGGTATGACCTGCGCGCTTTCCATTGCCAATCAAGGCCATGATGTTCATCTCATTGAAAAAGAGAAAGAACTGGGCGGAATGGCCTGGCATATTCCCACTACGCTGGAAGGGCTGGATGTGCACGCGTTTTTAAAAGAGACGATCGGCAAAGTGTATGCCAATCCGCGAATCCATGTCTCCCACGAGGCCACGATCAAATCGGTTACCGGCTATGTGGGCAATTTCGTCACCACGCTGGAAACGGAAGGGCGGCATAAGGAGATCAAGCATGGGGCCTCCGTCATCGCCATCGGGGCCGAGGAATCCGTTCCGGCTGAATACCTCTATGGTGAAAACGATCGGGTCGTCACCCACGTGGAGCTGGGCGAGCAGATCGCCCAGGGGGCGGAAACGGTGGCCAGGGCCGAGAATCTGGTGATGATCCAGTGTGTGGGCTGTCGCAATGAAGATCGAAATTACTGCAGCCGGGTGTGTTGCAGTCATGCGGTCAAAAATGCGCTGAGTTTAAAAAAGCTAAACCCGGCGATGCATGTCTATATCCTGTTTCGGGATATGCGAACCTATGGGTTCAGGGAAGAAGCGTACCGGGAAGCGTCGGAAAAAGGGGTTCGGTTTATTCGCTATGATGTGGAAGACAAGCCCATGGTAGAAGCCGTGGAAGCGGGCGGAAAGTCTCTTTTGAGAGTCATGGTGACAGATCCGATTTTAGGCCAGCGCCTCGAATTAGACGCCGATATCCTTTCTCTGGCGGCAGCCGTGATTCCTTCCCGGCATACCGAAGAGATCGCCGGGTTATACAAGGTGACACTTAGCCCGGATAACTTTTTTAAAGAAGCCCATGTTAAATTAAAACCCGTTGAATTTGCCACAGACGGCGTGTTTCTCTGCGGGATGGCCCACTACCCCAAGCATATCCCGGAAACGATCAATCAGGCCTATGGCGCGGCCGGCCGGGTATTAACCCTGCTTTCCAGGGATACCGTGGTCGCGTCCGGTTCGGTCTGCGAAGTTAAGGAGTATGATTGTGTCTCCTGCGGGGCCTGTATCACAGCCTGCACTTATGAAGCCATCGAATTTGTTGATACGCCCGGGGGCAAGAAAGCCTGGGTCAACCCGATTCTCTGCAAGGGTGATGGGGTCTGCAATGCCAAGTGTCCGACCAATGCCATTGTTTTAAAACATTTTACCAATGACGCCCTTTTCGGCCAGATTGATGCAGCCATTACCGCTGAAGATATGATCGAACAGATTGATGCCGTGGCCGAAAAAGTGTAAACGGGATAGAATCGATTTCAAACGTGATTGAGCAACCAAAAGGTGAGAGCAAATGAGTCTAAATTCTGAATTTAAACCAAAACTACTGGGTTTTGTCTGTCACTGGTGAGTGTATGGGGCCGCGGACCTGGCTGGAGTTTCCAGACTGCAATATACCACAGATATCCGTTTGATTCGTGTCATGTGTTCGGGCCGGGTCGACCTGGAATTTATATTGAGGGCATTTTTGAACGGGCAGGATGGCGTTTTTATTGGAGGCTGCCGCCTGGATGAGTGTAATTATGTGACCCATGGAAATTACGATGCCCTGGGCAATACCTATCTGTGCAAGAAACTGCTCGAAAATATCGGCATTGATCCGGACCGGTTGAGGATTGAATTTATGTCCGGGGCCGATGGCAACATCCTGGCCGATGTCACCTCTGATTTTGCCAACGAGGTAAAGGCGATGGGGCCGCTTGGCAAAGACGAGGGAATGGATACCGATGCGGTGCAGCGCCGCCTTAACGCGGTGATGCGCCTGGTTCCCTATATCAAACTGGTGGAAAGAGAGCGGCTGCGGGTGCCCCGCAAAACCAGAAAGGCGTACGACGAATTTTTTACCAGTGACGAATTCAACCGGCTGTTTGATGAACTGATTGCCGATAAACTGGCGGTCAGCCGGGTAATGCTGCTGCTGGAAGAAAAACCCCGGTCGACCGGAGAAATCGTTGAGGCACTGGGGTGGGACCCGTCAGATGTTTCTAAGCATATGAATCGTTCCTCGCAACATGGATTGGTTCACTACGATGAAGGCCTTAAACGATATGCGTTGGGATAAGGGCCTTTTCTAGGCCCGGGGTTAAAGGAAACGGGGAAAATTCAGGAAGCGAATATGGATATAGATAGAATCGATCAAATTATTGACAGGCACCAGTGCGAGGCCAGTTCTCTTATTCAGATTTTGCTGGATATTCAAAGTGAGAACCATTGGCTTTCCAAAGAAGCCCTGACGCGGGTGGGCGAGAAATTACAGGTACCATTTACCCGGATACAGCACATTGCGACCTTTTACAAAGCGTTCAGCCTGGTTCCCAAGGGGCGCCATGAAGTACATATCTGTGTGGGAACGGCCTGTCATGTCCGGGGTGCCACGCGCATTCTCGATACGGTTAAAGATGTGACGGGTATTATGCCGGGCGAGACGGACATGGATTTGAAGTTCAGCCTGGAGACGGTGAATTGTCTTGGGTGCTGTGCCCTGGGGCCGGTCGTGGAAATTGACGGAAAAGTTCATGGCAAGATGTCGCCGGGAGAGACGGCAGATGTATTAAAAAACTATGAATAGGGTAATGAAGGTTAGATTATGTCGCAGATAAATTCGCCCGCTGAATTAGACGCTTTCAGAAAGGGCATCCTGGCAAAAAGAGATCCTGAAACGCCTTGCATTTCAATTTGTGCGGGTGCCGGATGTATTGCTTCCGGCGCCGATGAAGTGATCGCCGCATTTGAGGCCGAGATCGGTGCACAAGGGCTGGCGGCGAACGTGGTTACCAAAGGGACGGGATGTCCCGGTTTTTGCGAAAGAGGGCCGATCGTGGTGATTTATCCCGAGGAGATCTGCTACCTCGGCGTCACCGCTGAAGATGTTCCTGAAATTATAACGGAGACCATCAAAGAGAAGAGGGTGGTTGATCGCCTGCTTTTTGAAGATCCGGCTACTGGCGAAAAGGCGGTCCATGAGTCGGATATCCCCTTTTACCGGAATCAGGAACGAAACGTTATCTGCAACAATATCAAGATCGATTCCAAAAGCATTGACGATTATCTGGCCCTCGATGGCTATTCGGCCCTGGCCAAGGCGCTCACCGGGATGACCGATGAAGAAGTTTTGGAAGAAGTCAAAAAATCCAATCTTAGAGGGCGGGGTGGTGCCGGGTTTCCCGCAGGGATTAAGTGGGAGGGATCCCGCAACGCGGCTGAGAAGACAAAATACGTGATCGTCAACGCCGATGAGGGTGACCCGGGGGCCTTTATGGATCGGGCCTTGCTGGAGGGCAATCCGCATTCTATTCTTGAGGGGCTGATTATCGGCGGCTATGCCATTGGCGCTCATGAGGGCTATATCTATGTACGGCAGGAGTATCCCCTGGCCGTCGAGAATATCACCCTTGCCATCGAGCAGGCAGGCGCATATGGTTTGATTGGGAAAAATATTCTTGGGTCCGGATTTGATTTCAAAGTGATCGTGCACCAGGGGGCCGGCGCATTTGTCTGCGGTGAATCGACTGCCTTGATGACGGCCCTGGAGGGGCGGGTGGGTGAACCCCGGCCCAAATACGTTCGCTCCAATATCAAGGGGTTGTGGAATCGCCCCAGCGTTCTGAATAATGTGGAGACCTGGGCCAACGTTCCGTTGATCATCAATAAAGGCGCCGACTGGTTTACCCAAATCGGAACCGAGGGAAGCAAGGGGACAAAGATTTTTTCCCTGGTCGGCAAGATCAACAACACCGGCCTGGTTGAAGTTCCCATGGGCATCAGCCTGAAAGATATTATTTTCAAGATCGGCGGCGGGATTCCCAATGGCAAGGCTTTTAAGGCGGTGCAGACCGGTGGCCCCTCGGGCGGATGCATCCCGGCCGACCAGTTGGATTTGGAAGTCGGCTTTGATGAACTGACCCGGGCCGGTTCCATGATGGGGTCGGGTGGTATGATCGTCATGGATGAAGATACCTGTATGGTGGATGTGGCCCGGTACTTCATCAATTTTCTGACCGATGAATCGTGCGGTAAGTGTGTTCCCTGCCGGGAAGGTCTGCGGCAGATGCATAAGATTTTGACCGATATCACAGAGGGAAACGGGAAAGAAGGCGATATTGAGCGGCTGGAGCAGTTGGCGGAAGCGGCCCGGGAGGCATCCTTGTGTGCGCTGGGTAAGAGCGCGCCAAACCCGTTTTTCAGTACCCTGCGCTATTTCAGAGATGAATACGAGGCGCATATCAGGGAAAAAAGATGTCCGGCCCTGTCCTGCAAGGAACTGATTGCCTACTATATTGATCCGGATAAGTGCAGAGCCTGTATGATCTGCGCAAGGAAATGTCCGGTCAATGCGATTGAGGGCGGAAAGAAAACAATCCATGTGGTTGACCAGGAAAAATGTACCCGTTGCGGTACCTGTTTTGAAGTGTGCCCCGCGCGATTTAATGCGGTAACAAAAATATCCGGTCAGCCGGTTCCGGCGCCGATTCCCGTTAAAGAGCGAACGATCAGCAGAAAGAGTAAATAAAAAAATGAGTGATTTTCATTTAGAGATTGACGGAAACAAGGTGGGCGTAAAAGAGGGAGAGACAATCCTTGAGGCCGCCCAGCAGGCGGGGATATACATCCCTACCCTTTGTCACCACGAAAAGCTGGAACCGTTTGGCGGCTGCCGGATGTGCATCGTAGAAGTAGAAAGTCGCGGACGCACAAAGCTGGTTGTCTCCTGCGTGTACCCGGCCGAAGCCGGTCTGGTCGTCAGAACCCGGTCAGAAAAGATCGATCGCATCCGTAAAACGATTCTGGAGCTGTTAATGGCCCATGCGCCGGATTCGCCGCCGTTGGTGGCGCTGGCTAAGGAGTATGGTGCCAATAAAGACCAGTTTGAAAAAGAGTCTTCATTCTGCATTCATTGCGGGTTGTGTGTCAGGTATTGTGAAGAGGTTAAGAAGAATTATGCAGTCGGATTTGTTGACCGGGGCGTACGCAAAGAGATCAGTTTCATTCCGGAGATTGCGGCCAAAGTGTGCAATGACTGCAAGGAATGCTTTCCTCTTTGCCCCACATCGTATCTCCAGGCAACATTTGTTTTAACAGAATCTCTTGCGTTTCCAACGGTGCCATAAATCGGCGGCATCACCTTGCTTTTCAGGGAATAAACCAGTTGAGTGCAGGAAAGAATACTGAATCTTGTCAGGTATATCGGTGCAAAAAGGGCGCCTGCCGGCCGCATGCACTTGATTTGATCGGGGAAGAACCGCTTCTGATCCGGATTGATGAAAAGCCCTATTCCGTGGTGATGCGAACCCCGGGAGAAGAACTGTTTCATGCCGCCGGATTCTGCCTGGGAGAGGGGATTGCGGACACCCCGGATGATTTTGCCGCCATCGGGTATTGTAAAGATCTCGATCCGAATGTGATTGATGTCCGGCTGACGCCCAAACGGCGTGAACAGATACCGGATCTTCTTAAACGGCGGGGCTTTGTCAGCCAGACCAGTTGCGGTATCTGCGGCAAGGAGATGGTCAAGGATCTGTACCAGATATTGACACCGGCAGCAGATGGCTACCAGGTGAAGATTGGCCGGATTTTTGACTGTATCGAAAAGCTGTCCGACAATCAGAGCTACTATCAGACTACCCGGGGGTCTCACGCGGCCATTATTTTTAACGACCAGCTGGAAATGATTTCTTTTGCCGAGGATGTCGGTCGGCATAACGCGCTGGATAAAACCATCGGCAAGGCGTTCATGGCCCGGAAGTTATCTGCGGCCAGTATACTGGTCATCACCTCCCGGCTCAGTTATGAACTGGTTCAACGCGCCGCCCGGGCGCACCTGCCGATGATGATCAGTAATTCGCGTCCCACCGCACTGGCCGCTGAGATGGGGCGGGCGCTGAACATGACCCTGGCTTTTCCGGCCAAAAAATCTGAATTGATCATCGTTTGCGGCCAGGATCGCATCGTGATAGAATAAAATGATAAAAAGCAATCATACAGGAGGACGCTGTGAAGATTCTCACAACTGTTAAAAAAGTAGTGGATGTTGAACTGAACATGCACGTCAAGGATGGCGCGCTGGTTGAAGACGGGATGCAATATGTCACCAACGCCTGGGATGAAAATGCGGTGGAAACGGCGTCCCAGTTGAAAGAAAACAACGGGGCGGAAACCACACTGGTGAGCATCGGCGGCGGAGATAACACCGATATTATCCGCCGATGCTATGCCATGGGTATTGAAAACGGCATCCATGTCGATGATCCGGCACTGGAAAAGGCCGATTCATCAATCTATGCGAAAGTACTGCAAAAAGTGTATGAAGCGGGCGACTACGACCTTGTCATTACCGGCAAGCAGGCCCAGGATACGGACAGCGGCCAGACGGGCATTATCCTGGCCGAATATCTGGGACTGCCGTGTGTCAGCAATGTCATCGCCCTGGAAGTGATCGATGACCAGCATATCAAAGTGTCCAGGTCCGGGGATACCGGAACCGAGATCGTTGAATTAACGCTACCGGCCGTTATTTCGGTCGATGTCAGCATCAATGAACCGCGGCTGCCCCAGATGCGGGGCATCATGATGGCTAAGAAAAAGAAGATTACGGAGATGGATCTGGCGGCCCTGGGTACATCGGCCGATGAAGTCGGCGCCGATGCTCCCAAATCGGAAATTATCGAATTTATGGCATCCCAGTCGCGCCAGGCCGGGCAGAAATTTGAAGGCGATGCTGCTGAAATTACCGCCAAAGTGGTCGATCTCCTGGCCAACGAAGCCAAGGTTATCTAGCTTGCGAAGATTATTTGAGATCAGTATTTGACACGAAAACGATTTAGATAAGGAAAACATATCATGGCTAAAGTACTCGTCGTTGCGGAAATCAAGCAGGGTGTGCTGAAAAGCAGTACGCCCGAACTGTTATCAAAAGCAAGAGCCATTGGTGCTTCGACCGCCGTGGTGGCCATTGGAAGCAATATTGAATCGCTTGTCCCTGAACTGGCAGGTGCCGGATCTGACACCCAGTATATTGCCGATGATCCCGGCCTGGAGCTGTTTTCGGCCGGACCGGTTGCGGCATGCGTGGTGGATGCGGCCAGGCAATTCGGGGCCAGTCTGATCTGGTTCGGTTTTTCTGAAAGCAGTAAAGCGGTGGCGCCGCGGGTGGCCGCCCAGCTGGATGCGGCCTGTGCCACCGAAATCAACGATATCTCGCTCAATGGAGATCAGATCGAGGTCATCCGGCCCGCCATCACCAATAAGGTGATGCAGCGTGTTAAGGTCAATACTGAGAAACTGGTAGCAGTTGTCAGAGCCGGTGCATTTGAGGCGACGGAAGGGATCTCCGGAACGGAGAATGTCGTTAAACTCTCCCCGCCCGAGATGGATTTAAAAGCATTGGTCAGGGAAATATTAACGGATGCGAGCGGAGAGATTGACCTGGCCGATGCCGATATTGTTGTTTCAGTCGGGAGAGGCGCCAAAGACCAGGCCGGCATTGACCTGGTAAGGGGGCTGGCCGATGATTTACACGCCGGCTTCGGCTCTTCCCGTGCCATGGTTGACGGCGGGTTCATGGCGCACAACAAGCAGGTGGGCCAGACCGGGAAAATTGTTGCCCCGACCTTGTATATGGCCATCGGCATCTCGGGGGCCATTCAGCATCTGGCCGGGATGAGCGGTTCAAAGGTGATCCTGGCGGTGAATAAAGATCCCGAAGCACCGATCTTTAACGTAGCGGATTATGGCATTGTCGGTGACCTCTTCGAGGTCGTACCGATCCTGCAGGAAGAGATCCGTAAAATTAAAGCTAAGCAATGAGACTTAAAAAACAATGCTGGTACGGCTGCGGGCTGTCAACAAATCCTTGACAGCCCGTTCTCCTTACGGTAGGGGGAAGCGGCAATTGGAGCCGACAGGTAGCGTGTCCGCATATGACGGTCATATGAGTACGCATTTAAAGCTAAAAAAGGTGGGGTTGCTGTGAATCCTCTTCTGATGTCCCTTCTTCTTATTATTGCCCTGGTGGTGTTCGGACGAACCATGTATACCCGGATCCGGTTGCTGATGGCGCTGGAACCGGCCGATCGATTCGATCAGATCACCCGGCGTTTAAAAAGTGTGGCGGTTTTTGCCCTGGGACAAAAGCGCCTGGTGGGAAGAAAAAAAGAACGCCTGTCCGGCGTGATGCATGCATTTATCTTCTGGGGCTTTTGCGTGCTGCTCATCCGCAGCCTGAATATCTATGGTGAAGCCTTTGTCAGAGGCTTTCATCTGCCACTGCTCGGGGATCATTCGCTGCTGGGCTACCTGTATGTTTTTTTGAAAGATATCGTCGAGGGCATTGTTTTATTGATGGTGATCCTGGCCCTGTACCGCAGGGCGGTAATCAAACCCAAAAGGCTCCACAATTCATGGGAGGCGTATCTGGTCCTCGGTCTGATCGGGGTATTGATGATTTCCGATCTATTGGTCGACGGAGCCCGTTACAATCTCATCTCACTTTACAACAACCCCGGGCATCTGGATTTTTTCAACAATCCCCGGTTTGGGTCCGAATTTAACTGGACACCGATTTCCGTACTGGCGGGGAAACTAATTTCGCCGCTGGGGGCCGGTGCCAACCGGGTAATCATGACGATGATGTTCTGGCTGCACATCATCACCCAGTTGACTTTTCTAAATATCCTCCCACTGGGCAAACATTTTCATGTCATCACTGCGCTGCCCAATGTGTTCTTTAAAAGCCTGGACTATCCCCACGAAAAAACAAAACTTCTCGACCTGGAAGATGAATCGGTCTGGGAAGATGAGTCGCTGGGTATCAACCATATTCACCAGCTGAACTGGAAACAGGGCCTCGACCTTTACACCTGTACCGAGTGTGGCCGCTGCAAGGAAGTATGCCCTACCTACACCACCGACAAGCCTTTGAACCTGTTTGATTTTAATATGCAGTTGAAAGAGGAGCTGCTGGAGAATACGGATAACCTGATTAAAAGAGCAGCACTGGCCAACACCCTCCCGTCGGACGGTGATGCTGAAAATACGGAAAAAATAAAAGCGGAAATGGCCGGGCTCAACAGCCAGAAACAGCTGGTGGGGGATGTGATCGCCGAAGACACCCTCTGGGCGTGTACGACCTGCCGGGCCTGTGAAGAAGTCTGTCCGGTAACGATCGAGCATGTACCCCGCATTGTGGGCATGCGTCAGGGACAGACCCTGATGGCGGGCGTCTATCCTGATGAACTGAATGTGGCCCTCAAGGGTCTTGAACGAAACGGCAACCCCTGGGGAATCGGCTATGACAAGCGTGCTGACTGGGCCGAAGGCCTCGGTGTCAAGATGATGGCCGATGATGCCGATGTCGACTACCTGCTGTGGGTGGGATGCGCCGGTTCCTTTGACGACCGTGCCAAAAAGGTGTCAACCAGTCTGGTCAAAATCCTGCAGAAAGCCGAGGTTGATTTTGCCATCCTGGGCGTTGAGGAAAAATGTACCGGTGACTTCGCCCGGCGGGTCGGCAATGAAATGATGTATCAGATGATGGCCCAGGAAAATATTGAAACCCTGAACAGTTACCAGGTTAAAAAAATTATCACGGCCTGCCCGCATTGCCTCAACACCCTGAAGCATGAATACCCCCAAATGGGCGGAAACTACGAGGTCGTCCACCATACCGAGTTCATTTACCAATTGGTAAAGACCGGTAAGATCACCTTGAATTCGTCGCTGGGCGGAGCGCTGACCTACCATGATCCCTGTTATCTGGGGCGCTACAACGCCGTTTATGATCAACCCCGCTCAATTTTGCAGTCGATTTCGAAGAACGGCCTGACGGAGCTGGATCGGCATGGCCCGGAAAGTTTCTGCTGCGGTGCCGGTGGGGGCCGAATGTGGATGGAAGAAACCATTGGTAAAAGAATCAATGAAGAACGCGCTGGAGAGATTGTTTCAAAGCAGGTGGCGAATGTGGCGGTAGGCTGCCCGTTCTGCCTGACGATGATTGAAGACGGCATGAAAGAGTTAGGTAAAGAAGAAGACATCAAGACGCAGGATATTGCCGAGCTGGTTGCCCAAAATATGGCATAAACCATATATGGGATAAACCGTGGCTTTTAGCCATCTCCTCCCCTGGCCGGGGGGAGATATCGTTCGTTAGAGTGACATCGAAAGGGTCAGCGTCCCGAACACCTGCTCTTTTTCCTGCTGCTTGAACTGTTTGGTTCGATAGACATAGGCATAGCTCGCTTTAAACCGGCCGAGAGTAATGCCGACACCGCCGATCAGGTCAGCCACAAAATACTCCTTGTCGACACTGTGGCTGTCTTTAAATGTGTTTCCGTCGAGGAAGATATCTCTCAGGATTGCCCGGCTGTCAATGGCGAAGAACAGATGAATTCCCTTTCGTCGCCAGCCCAGGGAAGGGTTTCCGGCATTAAATCGGCAGGCGCTGTTGATTTCGCATCCTGCCCGGATCGGACAGGTCCCGAAATCGTTTGCCAGGTTCCACCCTATCCGGAACTCGGCCCCGCCGTTGGCATATATTTGAACATTTCCCAGGCGTGCACCGAGATGCGGGATAAGGTCATATCCGAACTTTCGGCTGCTGTTCGACTCAATCAGGCGCCATTGTCTTTCACAGACGACTCCAAGCGTCAGTTCATCCTTCAGCTGGTTATCCCAGCCCTCGGCTTCGTTTGTGTCAATCAGATCATGAACCGTATTTTGGGCCTGTTCCGCATAGGAATGTGGCCCGACGATACCGATATTAAATTCCCAGCTGTCCTTGCGGCGGCCCTGACGGCTGTGAAACCCAACGGCAGCGTAGAGTATTCCGGCATAGGGCCGGTCATTTTCAATCAGGTCCCTGCGTGTAATGTCCTCAGGCGTGTAAATATTCTGCCCGATGGAAAAAGAGACGGCACGATACTTGGTTGAGTCGTTTACAAAAGGCAGCCGGTTGATAATCGGATAGCTCCATTCAGGCAGGTGGAATTTTTTTAAATCAAATTGATAGGGCGTGCTCCAGGTAAGCTTGATACCGTTTGTATAGTCCCGGTCCGTATTCGCAAAGGAATCATTTTCAATATAGATCGTATAGGTGTTGAAATGTTCAGGGATTTGCATACCGGCTTCTGAACTCAGGGGGAAAATTAACAGATAAAATAGAATAAAGAGATCGCGCGTCTTCATGTTTACTCTCCAGAATGGGTTCAGCATAAGAAAGTACAAACAGTAGAACCGGTCGCCTGAGACATGTAAAAATGTCTGCCTGGTTGGGGATTGATAGAACAAAAACAGGAAAATTACAAGGATGGCTAAATATGAACTTTGCTTTCCGGCAGGCTGTTACGGCAACGGTTTTTTATGGAACCGGAGAAGTATTTGCTCCAGAAGTAAGAAGAGAAAGAAGACGACACCGGCCACCAGGATGATGGATGCGCCGGACGTCAGGTCATATGTATAAGACAACCCCAGCCCGGTGATGGTAAAGAGCGCGCCAAGGATGCTGGAACCGACCATCATCTGGGCCAGTGAGCGGGCGTGTTTTTCGATGATAAATGGCGGTATGGTCAACAGCGCGATAACCAGAATCAGACCGACCACCTGAATAACCAGAACAATGGTTACGGCAAGCAATGCGATCAGGGTAAAATACAGCAGTGTCACCGGTACACCGCGAATGCGTGCAAATTCCTCGTCGTACGACAGTGCCAGCAGGTCCTTATAATAAATCCCGACCAGCGCAGAAATCAATATGCCGATCGCCACCATCATCCACAGGTCCGATCTGGGTACCGTCAGAATGCTGCCGAAGAGGTAACTCATCAGGTCGACATTGTAGCCGGGCGTCAAATCTAACAAGATAATGCCCACCGCCATCCCCACGGCCCACACAACCCCGATTATCGTGTCTGCCCGGTGTCGGGCCTTCAGGGTGACGGCAGCCATAAGGAGGGCCGATGCGAGAGAAAAACCGATGGTCCCGGCCAGAAACGGCCACCCAAAATAAAAAGCCAGGCCAATGCCGCCGTAGGCCGCATGCGCAATTCCACCGGAAAGAAACACAATCCGGTTAACGACCACCAGGGTTCCCATGATGCCGCATAAAATACTGGCCAGCAGACCGGCCATCAATGCATTACGCATAAATTCAAACTGTAGCGCTTCGACCATCTTATTCCCTTGTATGATCTTTTAATACCCGGTGGGGCAATCCATGGGCCACCAGTTCCACGGGGCATGATTCCTGCGGTGTGCCGGGATACATGGCTTCGAGCATTTCGCCGGTTATCTCCGCCTGATGGTGATAGTGGAGCTGCCTGTTTACACATGCCACGGATTTGGCATAACGTGAAATTGTTAACAGGTCGTGGCTGACAACCAGGATCGCCACGTCCTGGTTGAGTGTTTCAAGCAGTTTATAAAAATCCGCCCGACCCTGTGGGTCGATGCTGGCCGTCGGTTCATCAAGGAGCATCAGGCGGGGACCGGCCGAAAGGGCCCTGGCAATGAACACGCGCTGGCGCTGTCCGCCGGAAAGCGTCCCCATTTTACTGTTGGCTAAAGGGGCCGCATCCAGGCGATCCAGTGCGGCCATGGCTTTACGGCGGTCCTGGGAAGCCCTGGGACGCCATCGTCTGCGCGGCGCCAGCAGGCCCATTTTGACGACATCAATGGCGGTAATGGGAAAGCTGCGGTTGATGTGCACATCCTGGGGGACATATCCGATTTGAGGAGCAGCTTTTATGGCCGGCTGGCCCATGACGCGGATGGTACCGGCATCCGGTTTCAGCAGACCGAGAATCAATTTCAACAAGGTGGTTTTGCCGCCGCCGTTGGGGCCGATCATCGCAATAAAGTCTCCTTCAACAATCTCCAGGTCAATATTTCGAAGCACAGTCTGCCCGTTGTAGGCAAACGTGACATCCTTTATATCGACAATCGGCGGGGTCATTGTCATTACTTTATGGCTGCCTTGAATTTATTGGCAATTTTATCTAGGTTGGCCATCCAGTCGGCAGCCATGGGGTCGGCAAAAACAATTTTTCCACCGATTTCTCTGGCGACCAGTTTCGCACTTTTTGTGGAAAACTGCGGCTGAACAAAAATAACTTTAATCTTCATCTTTCGGGCGTATTCAATCAGCGTTTTCAACTGGGCCGGCTTTGGGTCCTTTCCCTCGATTTCGATGGGTATCTGTTTGAGCCCGTACGTGCGGGCAAAGTATCCCCATGCCGGATGAAATACCATGAATCTGAGCCCCTGGTGTCCCGCAAATATTCGTTTCAGCCGGGCGTGCAATGTGTCGATACGGGAAATAAAATCAGCGTAATTGACCGCGTAAAGGTGAGCGTGGACCGCGTCTATTTTTTGCAATGCGGACAGGACGGTACGCGCCTGCACCTTCATAAGCGGCGGAGACAACCAGATATGCGGGTCAAGGCCACGGCCAGATTGGAAGGGGATTGGTTTTTTTGTGTGTGTCTGGGGCGGGGGCACGCCTTCGCTGTCCGAAAGCATATGCCGCTGCATCTGGATCTTGTCAATGCCGGAATCGGTATGAATCACCTCCATTTCCGGGTTTGCCGCCCGTATCTTTTTTAACCAGGTTTTTTCAAAGGGGACGCCGATGGAGAAGTAGGCCCGGGTTCTGGAAAGCCGGGCCATTTGTCTCGGCTTCGGCTCATATGTGGCCGGATTCGCGCCAGGGTCTACCATGACATGGACATCAAGCAGATCGCCGCCGATCTGCCGGAGCAGGTATTTCTGGGGGACGATACTGACGTAGACCGGTACGGGGTCTGCCGCGGATACGGATACGGCCGTCGCCATCGTCAAGAGAATACAATATACCCATGCCGCCATTTTCATCGCCTTCCTAAAAATGATTATATCGGTCATTTCAGGATAAGATAAGCATCGTTTTAAAACGTACAATGGTTCAACATCGATCATGTTTCGGTGAAGATGAAAAAAGGGGAGCACCCTGTCGGGCACTCCCCCCTGAATTAGACCTCAACCAACGGTTGAAAAACGATCAATCCCCTACGGCGTCTCATTTTCGGGGCGGTCACGCTTGAACATCTCAAAAGAGGTATCCGCAATATGCATGGGACGGATATCTTCGGAAGCCGGTTTCTTAAAGAACCAGTTGCCGATTTCGATGCCGGCGACAACCTGGATATCGTCGTTGTCTTCAACCAGACTGTTATTGTAGCTGCCCTGGACGAAGATCAGCAGCTTGTCACTGATAAATGCCAGCGGATAACCGATTTTTAAGCGACCGAAAATGTCTTCAGTCGAATCACGCAGAACACCCGCTTCGGCTTCTACCGCAATCATCTTGTCTACATAATAATTGGCAGCCAGGCCAATCTTGTCTTTGGCTTCGATCACCGTGTCGGTAATCACCGTCTGATTGGGATGCGCAAAAGTCGTTTGGATAGAATCTTCATCCTCCAGGCCTTTGGTGAAAAAGAAGCCGACGCTGCCCCCATCAAGAAGGTATTCACACGTCATACTGAACTGGCTGATCGAGGCCGTATCATCATATCCCTTGGGCCGAATAAAATTGGCCGAAGCAAAGGCCCCTGCCTGGAACCGGTCGTGGTTGGCTATAATACCAAAGTCGATCTGATAATCTTTTACCAGGTAGTTGAGGCCGGCAGATAAGCCTCCCTGGAGCGCCAGGCGATCGTTAAACGGCAGGAAGAATTTTCCCTCGGCGATACCCGCATCGTCATCGTTATATACGCCCCACCCGGCAAGCACGCTGACTCTTGCCTGGTCAAACATCTGCTGGCTTTCAATTTTATCAAGTTTGGCTTCCAGGGCTTTCAGGTCCTTGGCGGAGGCCAGGTCCCTGGTCTGGTCCTCAATTCCTTTCAGGCGGTTTTTTACCTCATCCATATCTTTGGCAGAGGCCAGTTTGTTCAGATCAAGATTTTGTAACCCCAGGGGTGCCTCACCGTCTATGGGGCGAATCATTTCATTCTCTTTGTAATAGTAATATTTGCTGCCGTTTCTCATTTCGTAGATACTGAATGTGGCCCGGCGGTTAATGAATCGGCCATCCACGTTTTTGGCTTTGGACTTGGGGTGTTTTTCCCCCAATGCCACCACATGTATTCGTGACGACGACACACCCTGGTCGACGAAAATAGCTTTTACGCTGTTTGCCCGGGCAAGGGACAATTTCTGATTGTAGCCATCGGATCCGATATAATCGGTATGCGCATTGATATCGAGCAAAAGCTCCGCATGCCGGTTGAGTACGTTGACGACTTTGGGAATCTGTTTCAGATCGTCAACCACGCTGGCCGAATCATATGGAAAATTAATGTCCTCCAGTAATAAATCACCGGCTCCGGCAATTCCAGAAGTATACAATAATGCGAATAGAATGAGCAACGTCCTTTTTATTGTCATAATTTCCTCCTTTTTAGTTGGTCTCTCTTCATGTTGGCGGGGTTACTATATGACTGTCCCGTATGGAAAGCAAGTAAAATATTGGAAATGTAAAACAGGAGAGAATACAGATTGATTAAATTGATTCGGTTTGTTAGAAGCAATGGCGAGTACTTTTATCTGGGGTTTTAACCGCGGTGATGAGGGGGGAATAAAATGATATATATTGGTAATTTTCTGGTGCTGACCGATCAGGAAAAAATAGCGGAAAATGATCGTCGTAACGGCGAATTCAGCCTGATCGTTGATGCTGGAAATACCTCTGCCGCCTTACGTTCTTTTAAAGCGTGTATCCTGGAATATCGGCTAAAAAAAGAATTTTTCCAGGGGGACTGCCAGTTTTTCCTGATCCAGCTGCTTGAACTTGACCGGCTTCCAACGTCACGCGCCATGATGTTGACCTATAAATCGACGGTCGGTGATCCGGTTTTGCCTTATATCGGCTGTCTGGTCCCCGGAGAAGACACGGACGGATGTCGTATTTTTGACTGGCAGGACAAGCGCCCGCAGATCGATGGCCAGGCGGAACACCTGTTTATGGAATTCAAAACCGGCGGAGAGATTGAGCAATAGCGGTTGAATCAACCATTGGCGATCGAATATTGGTGCGTTGCGGTATGGCGACGCGTTGCCCTTTTTGCATGGTTTTCTGAAAGGAGATTTAAAAAAACATGGCCGGATCAACAGATACCATTACCGTCCGGGTCAATGTGGATATTGCTGTCGGCGCCTTGAAAACAATCGTTGACACCGCTAAAAAGAGGGTCGGCCCGGACGATCAGGGGCATTATCACGTGGACACGGCCGATAAAGTCGGTGAAATGATATCCCGCTTTTTACTGGAAAATAATTTTGAGGAATATGTGCATCACCCGGAGCATTTTTCCGGTTAACCCGGTTTTTGCCAGCCGGTTTCGGCCAGGGGGAATGCTTTGCCTGGTCGTTTTATTCCTGTTTTTATGCCGAATGCTGCCCGGTATCGGGCTTGTTTATCCTGTTTATGCCCAGGCGTCGACCCTGTGGCCGACATCTCCCGACCCGGCATCCCCGCCGGTATTTACCTGCCATCTGATTCACACTTACCCCCATGACCCCGCTGCCTTTACGCAGGGGCTTGTGTTTGAGGCCGGTTTCTTTTTTGAGGGGACCGGTTTAAACGGGCGATCTTCCCTGCGGAAAGTAACCCCTGCTTCCGGGAAAATAGTCCAGCAAAGGTCGCTGCCTCACCGGTATTTCGGTGAGGGCGTAACCGTGACCGGCAACCGGTTGATCCAGCTTACCTGGCGGTCTAACCGGGGTTTTGTCTACGACAAACAGACGTTTCAACAGATTGATACGTTTCACTGGCCCAGCGAAGGCTGGGGGATAACGGCAAACGATGCGTATCTCATTGTCAGTGATGGAACGGATCGATTATTCTTTCTTGATCCAGAAACATTTAAAATAGATCATTTCGTTTCGGTGCATGACCGCCGGCGGGCGATAACCCGGCTGAATGAGCTGGAATTTGTCGAGGGGTTTGTCCTGGCCAATATCTGGCAGGAGGATCGGATTGCCGTGATTGCACCCGAAACCGGCGAGGTGGCGGCATGGATTCAACTGGGTCGGCTGGCAGAAGCTCAGCCGCAAGGGGTTCCTAACGGGATTGCCTATGATCGTTCAGACAGACGGCTCTTTGTTACCGGAAAACGATGGTCCCGCCTCTATGAAATCGTTTTGATCCTGGAGAAATAAACAGGAGCGGCGGCAACGTACAGATGGCTCAGGCCGCCGCAGATAAAAACCGGACCAGGCTGTCTGTCGTATCAAACACCTGGCCGGCACCGGCAGCCAGCAGCGTTTTTTCAAGCTGAACCTTATTCTCAACTGAAGCGGTAAATCCGATGCCGATAAATCCAGCCCTGGACCGGGAGGCCGCAAGCATATCATCCGGCATATCGCCCACATAATATCGAGTGGCCGGCAATTCGCCGGTCTGCTCGGCAATGGCATCCAGCATAAACGGGTCGGGTTTGCTCAGCGATCGTTTTGTCCTGCCGTTTTTCAGCAGGGCCTGTTCGGCCGCCAGGCAGTCGTCCAGCGTCAGCACCCGGGTGAAATATTTCCTGAACCCAAGCATATCCAGGCCATATCTCGCCTCCGAACCGGGGCGTCCCGTGGCCACGGCCAGTATGTTTCTTTCGGCAAGCCGCCCGATGGCCGACGGCTCGATGAGCGGTTTTTCCTGCGTGTTTAACCCCTTGTCTGTATGCAGGGCGGGTGGAAAACCGTATGTATCTAAAAACAGCGTCGGTCCCAGGTAGATTTCCTGAAATATCTGCTTGATAATATTACCGTTTCCCACGTCTTTCTGGCAGGCAGCGGCCACAAACGTATCGGCAGCATCGTCTCCGGCACTTTGGGCGAGTAATTCGGTCAGCGGGTATTGTGTCGAATTAAGAAACCGGGTAAGCGGGGTGACATCCCAGCCTGAAAGGGCCGTTTGATAGATTTTCCAGGAGATACCGGCACCGGGGAGACCCCCCGGGTGTGCGGTGCGGGGTTTTGTCACCCGTTGACAAAGCAGCTCGATCACCCGGCAGGTGACATCCCAGTCATTGTTCAAGCCCCCGGATTGTTTGATTTTAGTCAGCTCGGCCAGGGAAAATAGCGGGTCCGGCAGATCCTGCCACCCCCTGGCGCCGGTAAAAAAGAGCCGGCATGCCCGCCGGGTGGCCTCCCGGTATGACCGGGAGACATCGACAAGGACGCCATCCATATCAAAAGCGATGAGCGCCTGGGTATGTGTGGTTGCAGCAGGCATCGTGGAATATCGGATTTTAAACGTATTTTCTATTTAATTAATGGCAGTGGTTTTGAATATCTGGTCTTTCATGATGGAGGCCGGTTGTTATTTTTTCCAGGCCCCCCAGAGCCGTTCAGCATGGGGCCGGGGAAACCCCCGTGCAATGATTTTCTGGGTGGTCATGACAATCGGATATTTTACATACCGCAGTTCCAGCGTCAGATCCTCCGTGTCCCAGATAACGTATTTGGCAGCGTCGTTGCCGTCACGGGGCTGCCCCACGCTGCCGACATTGACAATATAGTTACTGGCCGGATCAACCTGGAAAATTCCCTGGTGAAAAGGCTGGCGAAGAACACGACCGCTCTGGAATACGATGATTTCCGGGCGGTGGGTATGGCCGGTAAAACATATCGGTTCCTCTGTTATATCAAATGTCTGCTCCATCGTGGGACGGTCGACCTGAAACAGGTAGGTCGTTGGAGAATCGGGTGGAAATCCATGCACAAACCGACAGCCGTTGACGACCAGCGATTTTTTCAGGTGTTGAATGTACTCCAGCGAAGCGGACGAAAGCATCTTCTCTGTTTTATACAGAGATTTCTTGGCATGGGGGTTAAACCAGGCGAGCAGATCCGGTTCCAGAATGGCCAGCTCGTGGTTTCCCAGAACAGAGGGGATCTTTTGTTCCATTATGCACTGAACCACCGCTTCGGGATCAGGGCCGTACCCGACATTGTCTCCCAGGCTGATGATCCGGTCAATGCGGCCCTGCTTGATATCGGCCAGCACTTCCGTCAGTGCTTCGTGGTTTCCATGGATGTCGGATATGGCAGCAATTCGCATGTTTAAATCATCTTCCCATGGTGGATAGATACCAATGGATTATTTCCGGGCCCCAGAAAATATAGCCGATGGCACCGGCGGACAGGAAGGGGCCGAAGGGAAGGGCGGATTTCATCCCCTCGCCGGAGCGTCGCATGGCGGCAATTCCGGCGACAGAGCCCACTACCGATCCTGTGAAAATCGTAAAGATAACACCCTGCCAGCCGCAAAGCGCCCCGATCATGGCCAGCAGCTTGATATCTCCCCCGCCCATGCCTTCCTTGCCGGTGAAATAAGAATAACCCACAGCAACGAGCAACAGGCTGCCCCCGCCTGCCAGGATACCGAATAATGAGTTCTGCCAGGTGATATTGGGCAAAAAGAAGGTGGCGATAAAGGCCAGCGGGATGCCCGGCAGGGTAATCTTGTCCGGTATGATGCGATGGTCGATATCGATAAACGTCACCACAATTAAAACGGCGATGAAAATAAAATAAACGCCGGTGTTCACCGTAAGGCCGAATTTAAGATAGGTGAATACGGCAAAAAGGCCGGTTAGAAATTCCACCACGGGATATCGCGGCGAAATCGGACTGCCGCAGTCCCTGCAGCGGCCCTTGAGAAGCAACCAGCCAAGAACAGGGATATTGTCATATATTCGAATCGCTTTTCGGCATTCAGGGCAGTGTGAAGGGGGAAAGGCGATCGATTTACCGATGGGTAACCGATAGATACAGACATTCAGAAAACTGCCGATGCACAATCCGAAAATAAAAAACGAAAATATGAATATTGAGTGAGACATAAACATTGGCAGGCACCGTAATCGGCTTGGCCTGAAAAATCAAGTCATGTATTGTCAATTTAAAATGAGGTCTTATAATATTGACCCAACCATTAAAACGAATTTAATTTTGCGTTCAGTGCAGGGCCGGGAAGCGCCGAAGGGGCGATCCCGACGGTGTAAATGTTCACCGGAAAACGGGTGAAAACGTATCCGGTATCCACGTGAAAGCAAATTAAAGACATATTCAGGAGCTCGCATGGCCGAAACGGATAAAGACGATCTGATTGGGATCATTGAAGAAGACGACGAAGCGGTTAAACTGCCAACACTTTTACCCCTGATGCCGGTTCGGGATGTGGTGATTTTTACGGACATGCTGCTCCCTTTGTTTGTGGGCCGCAGCCGGTCGGTTCAGGCCCTGGAAGCGGCAGTGAGCGGCGGCGGTTATATCCTGCTTTGCGCCCAGAAGGATCCCCAGGTGGAAGACCCGTCCGCCGATGATATCTATCGGACCGGAACGGTGAGCCGGGTTTTACGGGTGATTAAAATGCCCGACGGGCAGATGAAAGCCCTGGTTCAGGGGTTAAGCCGGGCCAGAATCCAGCGGTATACACGTAAAAGATCCTTTTTCAGGGTGCGGGTGGACCTGGTTGCCGAACCGGATGTCGAAGAAGTCACTGTTGAAGTGGAAGCGATGATGCGCACCGCGCGTGAACATTCTGAGAAAATCCTGTCCCTCAAGGGGGAAATGACCAGTGAAATCGGCGGGATTCTGGACAGTATTCAAGAGCCCGGGCGACTGGCAGACCTGATCTCTTCCAACCTGCGGATGAAAATTAACGAGGCGCAGCAGCTGCTGGAGATTGTCGATCCGGTCAAACGGCTGGCAAAAGTCAACGAACTGCTGCTGCGGGAAGTGGAGCTGTCGTCGATTCAGGCCAAGATTCAATCGAATGTCAAAAGTGAAATCACGAAAAACCAGCGGGACTATTTCTTAAGGGAACAGATGCGGGCCATTCATCAGGAACTGGGTGAGCTGGATGATAAAACCCGGGAAGTGATTGAATATAAAAAGAAAATAAAAAAGGCGAAAATGCCGGCCAGGGCCAGGGAAGAGGCCCGGCGGCAGCTGAAGCGGCTGGATCAGATGCATCCGGAATCGGCTGAATCGACGGTGGTGCGCACCTATCTGGACTGGCTGGTGGAGCTGCCCTGGAAACGATCTTCCAGGGGAAAAATCGATATTCCCCGGGCCAAAAAGGTTCTTGACGCGAATCATTATGGATTGGAGAAAGTCAAAGATCGCATCCTGGAATACCTGGCCGTTCGACAGTTGAATCCCCGGTTAAAGGGGGCGATTCTCTGTTTTGTGGGGCCGCCGGGCGTGGGGAAAACGTCTCTGGGGCGTGCCGTTGCCAAAGCCATGAAGCGAAAGTTTGTTCGGATATCTCTGGGGGGCATTCGGGATGAAGCGGAAATCCGGGGGCACCGGCGCACCTATATCGGTGCCATGCCGGGTCGCATTCTCCAGGGGCTGAAACAGTGCGGTACCAATAACCCGGTCTTCATGATGGACGAGATCGATAAGCTGGGTTCGGATTTCAGGGGGGACCCTTCCTCGGCCCTGCTCGAAGCGCTGGACCCGGAGCAGAATTTTGCATTCAGTGATCATTATCTCAACCTGCCGTTTAACCTCTCCAACGTCATGTTTATCCTGACGGCCAACATGACCGACACCATCCCTTCGGCATTGCTGGACCGGATGGAAGTGATCAATCTGCCCGGATATACCGAAGATGAAAAACGGGTGATTGCCTCGCGGTTCCTGCTGCCCCGGCAGATCAGGGAGAACGGGTTGAAAAAACGGCAACTGGTCATCAAAGACCGCGTCCTGACCGAAGTCGTCCGCTCCTACACATCCGAGGCCGGCCTGCGGAACCTCGAACGGGAACTGGGCACGGTTTGCCGCAAGGTTGCGCGTAAAATCGCCGAGTCTCAAAATGGGCCGTTTAAGATCACGCTGCGGAATCTGGAAAAATACCTGGGCGTACAAAAATTTTTCCCTGAAATGGACGAGACCGAAAGCCAGGTGGGGCTGGCGGCCGGGCTGGCCTGGACCCCTTCCGGCGGCGAAATTCTATACATCGAAGCCACCCTCATCGGCGGCAAGGGAGACCTGATCGTAACCGGGCAGCTGGGGGAAGTGATGCAGGAATCGGCCCGGGCGGCATTGAGCTATGTCCGTGCCAATCATGGCCGCTTCGGTATTGCCAAAAACGTGCTGGATAATGCCGATATTCATATTCATGTGCCGGCCGGAGCGATCCCCAAGGATGGCCCTTCGGCGGGGATTTCCATGGCCACGGCATTGATTTCGGCCTTTTCGGGCAAACCGGTTAATCATAAGATCGCCATGACCGGAGAAGTGACCCTGCGCGGCCGGGTACTTCCCATCGGCGGCATACGGGAGAAAGCCATGGGGGCCCTGCGGGCCGGCATTCGTACCATCCTGCTTCCCGAAATGAACAAACGGGAGCTGTCAGAAGTGCCGCCCAATATCCGGCATAAGATTAAATTTATACCCGTTCGGACCATGGATGATGTGGTGCCGCTGGTCATACCGGGCCTGAAACGTAAAAAATAGGCTCCCGACCTTTCCGGTAGAAGGAAAAATCTGTATGCCCATACTTGCCGTCGATACCACGACCCGGACCTGCAGTGTGGCCGTGGTGTCCCGGTCCCGCCTGCTGTTTGAAATGACCACCGACAATGACGAAACCCACACCCTTCACCTGATGGGGATGGTGGATCAGGCACTGGTCCAGGCCGGTATTTCGCTGGACGCCCTGGATGGATTTGCGGTGACAAGAGGGCCGGGATCATTTACCGGGCTGCGGATCGGGTTAAGCTCGGTAAAGGGCCTGTCCATGGCCACGGGCAAGCCGATTGTACCGGTGTCAAGCCTTGAAGTGCTGGCTGTCCAGGCCCGGTCGATATCAAACGCATCGGATCTGATTGTATCTGTGATTGATGCCTATCGCCGGGAAGTGTTTCTGGCCGGATACCGGTTAAAGGATAACCAGATGATTGAGGTGATGGGCGAAACGGTTATCAAACCGGATCAGGTGGCAGAGCTCACAACCGGTGTGCCCGGTAACGTGATATTCGTCGGTAACGGCGCGGTCGCGTATCGTGAGAAACTGGCAGGCCGCCTGAAGCCGGGCGCCCATATCCGGTTTGCACCGGACAATCTCCATGTCATCCGTGCCGTCACGGTCGGTGAGATCGGGTTGGACCGATTGGATACCGGCGGTATGACCGCCGCCGACATTATGCCGGTGTATCTGCGAAAGAGCGATGCGCAGATTCACCTGGCCTCGTCAACACAATAACCCGGCATTGACAAGTGTATATTTCTTGACTAACATTAAAAAGGCTGTCATATTATCTGGTTATCAATAAGATATGTTCCATTGGCCTTTTTAATTACGCTAATATATTGAAACGGTATATATAATTGGAAAAATTTTCCTGGTCCGACCCGCCCAGTCCAACGGCGTTTCCCATTGCCAGCCCGGGGTATCCGTTCATTTTTGCCGGGGCGTTTGTGACGATTATCTTTGCCCTGCTGGGAATGAAGGTCGCCGCGCTGATCAGCCTGGTGGCAACGGCGGGTGTCTGCGGTTTTTTTCGGGATCCGGATCGGGTAACGCCCACAACGCCCGGGGCGGTGATTGCGCCGGCGGATGGCAGGGTCATCGTGGTTCAGATTGTCGAGGAAAATCCGTATATACCGGGGCCGTGCCTGAAGATCAGCATTTTCATGACGGTGTTCAATGTGCATGTTAACCGGATTCCCCATGAGGGAGAAGTGGATGAGATTCAATATCATCCCGGTAAATTTTACTCGGCCGATAAAGACAAGGCGACGATATCCAACGAGCAGAACGCGGTCATCATTAAAACCGGAAAAGGCCGGATATATGCCGTGGTTCAAGTGGCCGGGTTTGTGGCCCGCCGGATTATTTCCACCCTCCAGCAGGGGCAGGCGGTTGTGCGGGGTCAACGGTTCGGGATGATCTGTTTTGGTTCACGACTGGACCTCTACCTTCCGCCCAACACCGAGCCCGTTGTAACCAAAGGCGAGAAAACACGGGCGGGAACAACCATATTGGGGTATCTGCATGAAACGGAAAAATAGGCAAAGGAGCGCCAGACGGGGCCGCGGAATTTATATTCTGCCGAATATTTTTACCTCTTTAAACATTCTGTTCGGATTTTACGCGCTGATCTGCTCCATTGACGGTAAATTTATCCCTGCGGCCATCGCCATTATTCTTGCCGGCCTTTTCGATGAACTGGACGGAAAGATCGCACGGGCCACCCATACCACCAGCAATTTTGGCATTCAATACGATTCCCTGGCCGACCTGGTCTCTTTCGGGGTGGCGCCGGGTGTGATGGTGTACCTGTGGGCCTTAAGACCGCTGGGCCGCATCGGCTGGCTGGCGGCTTTCTTATTTACGGTATGCGGGGCACTGCGCCTGGCCCGGTTCAATACTCAGGCCGGGGGTGTGTCGGATAACACCTATTTTACCGGTATGCCCATTCCTGCCGCTGCCGGTATTGTGTCCACTACGCTTTTGTTTTACCATCGGTTGAACCGGGGAGGAGATCCCAGTGCATTGCTGCTTCTTGTTCTGACATACCTGCTTTCCTTTCTGATGGTCAGCAATATCAGGTATTTCAGCTTTAAGAATCTTGAACTGTTTAAGAAAATGAATTTCAATGGCCTGGTGATGGTAATCCTGGTATTGGTCTTCATTGTCGCTCAACCGTCCATTGCCCTGTTCCTGGCCGGGCTTGTCTATCTTGTCCATGGTCCCATCCTGACCATTCGGCATATGAAAAAGATAAAAAGACAAAAAGAGATGGAGGCCCGGCACTCGGATACATAGACAGTCCCGGGCGTGGTTTTTAATTTTGACACGCGGCGGTGAGCTGTACGCCGCGTCTGTATTTTATATTGGCATGGTCGTTGACTGAATTTTTTATTTTAGCAAGGTCTTTTCAACAGAGTTTGACTATAGAAAAACGACGGAGTGAAAAATGGCTGTTAAAGAATTGAATGTCGCCGTTGCCGGTGCCACCGGTGCTGTCGGCAGGCAAATGCTTGCGTGTCTTGAAGAGCGTAATTTTCCGGTTAAATCGATCCGGCTGCTGGCATCATCCCGGTCTGCGGGGCGAAAACTGACATTTAGAGGCCGGGAAGTGGTTGTGGAAGAATTAACGAAAGATTCTTTTGCCGGTATGGACGTGGCCCTTTTTTCAGCCGGCGGTGGAACGAGTACGACCTTTGCGCCGTTTGCGGCCGAACATGGCTGCGTGGTGGTAGACAATTCCAGTGCCTGGCGGATGGATCCGGATGTTCCCCTGGTGGTGCCGGAAGTTAATCCCGATGCGGTGGCAGGGTATAAAACCAGGCATATTATCGCCAATCCCAATTGTTCGACGATTCAGATGGTCGTGGCGCTGAACCCCATTCATCGCGCATACCGGATCAAGCGGGTGGTGGTCTCCACCTATCAGGCGGTATCCGGGACGGGAATGAAGGCGATTAAAGAACTTACCGCACAGACACGTGCCCGGCTGGACGACAAACCGGTTGAAAAAGCGGTCTATCCGCACCAGATCGCTTTTAACTGTCTGCCGCATATCGATGTTTTTCAGGAGAACGGCTACACCCGGGAAGAAATGAAAATGCTCAACGAGACCCGCAAGATTATGGCCGACGATACGATCCGCCTGACGGCCACGACCGTGAGGGTTCCCGTCTATCATGGCCATTCAGAGTCAATCAATATCGAAACCGAAAAACCGATGACGGCCGATGGTGTAAAAGCCCTGCTGGGAACAGCGCCGGGGGTCAAAGTCCTGGATGATCCTGAAAACAACATTTACCCGCTGCCCGTTGATGCGGCGGGAAGTGACTGGACATATGTGGGACGCATCCGGGAGGATGAATCCATTGAAAACGGGCTGAATATGTGGGTGGTTTCCGACAATATTCGTAAAGGGGCGGCCACCAACACCGTGCAGATTGCAGAAATTCTGGCGGCCGAATATTTATAATTTATTTAGACGGACAGGGTATTCATGGAACAGACACCGATGACGAAACAGGGGTATGAAAACCTTAAGAAAGAACTGGAACGGTTAAAACGGATAGAGCGGCCGGAAAACATAAAAGCCATAGAAACGGCACGGGCCCATGGCGATCTTTCCGAGAATGCGGAATTTCATGCGGCCAAGGAACGGCAGAGCTTTATCGAGGGACGGATTGAGGCGTTGGGATACAAACTGGGCACGGCCGATATCATCGATACGGATAAACTGCCCAAAGACCGGGTTGTTTTCGGCAGCCGGGTTCTAGTGGAAAATGTCGATACCGGTGAAAGCACCGAATATCAACTGGTGGGCCCCGACGAATCAGATGTAAATGCGGGGCGCATTTCGGTGACCTCTCCCATTGGTAAGGCCCTGATCGGAAAAAAGGTGTTTGACGAGCTGACAGTTCAGGTGCCGAGCGGAAAAAGAAGTTACGAAATCGTGGAAATCCTGTAGCCGGTCGCCTGCCGGTCGGTTGTCCGGCCGGCTGCGGCATGTCCGGCTGATTATAAAAGTATGCGAATGAAATAAGTGGAGGTGCTGATTTGGCACGAATAACAATTGAAGATTGTCTGAAACGGGTTCCGAACCGGTTTGTCATTGTCAACCTGGCGGCCAGGCGTGTTCGGCAAATCCGGGAAGGCTCCGAGTATCTGGTGAGTTCTCCCAAAAATGAAGATATCGTGGTCGCTCTGCGGGAGATTGCCGCCGGCAAGGTAATGCCCAAGAGGGAAGGGGATGTCCCGGCAGACCCTGAACGGGAAACCCCGGCCGAAGAAGACGCACCCTTAGACGCTTCCCCGGCCGTTGAAGAAGCGGCTCAATCAGCCGAAGCGGCCAGTGAAGATGCGGCCCCGCCGGCGGATGATACCCCTGAGGAAACAGCCTGAGATACGGATGCTGTTCTGGATACGTTGAATTCAATCCACAAACGCTTGAAACAGGCAATGGGCCAGGCGGTCAGCCGGTATGAGATGATCGAAGACGGCGACCGGATCCTGGTGGGCGTATCCGGTGGTAAGGACAGCCTGGTGATGTTGTGGCTGCTCAATGAACGCCTGGCAAGGATCCCTGTCCATTATACCCTTTGCCCTGTATATATCGATCTCGGTTTTAAACCCGACTTCAGTGACCGCTTAAAGCAATATTTAAAAACGGCCGGATTCGATCTGATCGTCGATCATACTGATTTCGGCCCTGTGGCTCACTCAAAAATCAACCGGGAAAACCCGTGTTTTTTGTGTGCCCGCCGCCGCCGTCAGCGGCTTTTTGAGATTGGCGACGAACTCGGTTGTCGAAAAATCGCCCTGGGGCACAATCAGGATGATCTCATTGAGACCCTCTTTTTGAATATGTGCTATGCCGGCGAGCTCTCCACCATGGTTCCCCTGCAGAAATTTTTTAAGGGAGCGATAACGATTCTCCGGCCCCTGGCCCATGCCGCTGAAAATGATATCCGGCGGTTTGCCGGCCAGATCAACCTGCCGGTGTTCACGAATCCATGCCCCAGTTCAGGGAAATCCAGGCGGCAGGAAATCAAAGATTTATTGAAAACTCTGTACCGTAGAAACAGGAAAATTAAAGGGAACATCTTTAGGGCCATGCACCATGTCAATTTGGACTATCTTCCCCACCCCGCCGCTCCGGCATATGCTAAAGGTCGATCATGAAAGACATCCAGAATCAACGAGATCATCGTCGTATTCCCATTGATAAAGTGGGAATTAAAAATTTGCGGTATCCCATTTCCGTTCTCGACAAAAAAAAAGGCTCACAGCAGACGGTAGCGACAATCAATATGTATGTCGGCCTGCCCCACCGCGACAAGGGAACCCACATGAGCCGGTTTGTCGAAATTCTTCACCTGTTCCGACCGGAAGTATCGCTCAAGCGGATTACCGAAGTGCTTGATAAGATGAAGGCGCACCTCAATGCGGACTCGGCCCACATCGAGGTGACGTTCCCTTATTTTATCGAAAAAAAAGCCCCGGTCAGCCGGCTTTCCGGGTTAATGGACTATACCTGCCGGTTTACCGGTGCCAGTCATCCCGGCCAGCCGGTGGACCTGATATCGGAAGTTGTGGTGCCCATCTCATCGGTATGTCCGTGCTCCAAGGAGATCAGCGATAACGGCGCACATAACCAGCGGGGAGAGGTCCGCCTGGCAACCCGTTTCAAGCGGTTTATCTGGATCGAGGACATGATTGATCTGGTGGAATCGTGCGCCTCGTGTGAAGTCTATTCCGTATTGAAACGCGTGGATGAAAAATACGTAACGGAAGCCGGTTATGACAATCCCAAGTTTGTGGAAGATGTGGTCAGAGACATTGCCATGCGGCTTCAGACAGACGATAATATCATCTGGTTTTCCCTGAGCGCCGAAAATTTCGAATCGATCCATAACCACAGCGCCTTTGCGCATATCACCCGGGACAAACGCTGACGAACAGGCATGGTTCCCGGTGATGTGAATTTTTACGGTAGTTGTTTTAAGAGCTGCCGGACGACTTTTTCTGCTGACTTTCCCTTTGTATTCATCATCACGACGAACCGGTATCGCCCCCCCCGGCGGCTTTCGATATACCCGGCCCGGGTGCGGATTCCGGTTAACGTTCCGGTCTTATAATACTCCCGTCCATGGCGGCGCATCAGGTGTCGAAACGGTTCAAACGCATTGAGGACCCGCATCATTTCCCGGGCCGAAATCCGGTTTTGACGCGCAATGCCGGACCCTTCGACAATACTGAAACGGGTCAGGCCGAGGGTGCCGCCGGCATACGCCGTGACAGCCGAAATACCTTTTTTCAGCGTCCCGGGAGGGCCGTAGACGCTGGCCCCCATTGCGATGAGCAGCTGGTTGGCAATGAAGTTGTTGGAAAATTCGAGCAGTTGACCGATCACCGTTGAAAGATCCGCCGATGCCGTATGACGAAGGATGAGGCGGTCGGAAGCCGGGGCGACCTGGCCGATATGAACGCCCCCCCGGCAGCTGACCCCGTACCGGGTCAGAAAATGACGGAACAGGTAACCGGCGTACAATACATTGTCGTTGTTCCGGTGCGAAAAAACGATCCGGCCGGCGGTGAGCCCTGCCGCCCGTAGTTTCTGCCGGGCAAAGGGCACCAGCGGGGTCTGCTTTTCAGCACTGATATACTGCCCCGCCCGATTCTTTTTAAATACGACGGTATTGAAATTGGCGCAGAGGGCGCCGTTGGGGGCGTCAAAGGGCTGATGGCTGGTCGTCCGGCCCGGGATGATGACCGGCTGGGAGAAATAATGGTCGTCGAGGATGATATTGTTCAGCCGGGGCAGCTTACCGGCCAGCGATTTGCAGATCCGGTCGATCGCTTCCGAAATCAGCAGGGGGTCGCCATATCCTTTAATCTTCAGGTTCCGGTCGGCATCAATGAAAAATTCGGTGGAAAACCGATAATCCGGTCCCAGGTAGTGCAGGGCCGCCAGGGAGGTAAGCAGTTTCAGCGTGGACGCGGGGATCATTTGGCGGTCCGCATGGCGGGAAAACACGACAGTGCCATCCGGGGCCGTCACGAGCAGGGAATCGGTGGCGCCGATCAACGCGAGCGGATTGTCTCCGGGGCCGGACGATGTCGCCCCGGACGGATGCCCGGAAAGCGTAAGAAGGAGGCACACGCCCCATATCCATCGCCGGAAATATCGCCGGTACGGCCGTGGATTCGATTTCACCGGGGCATTCACGCTGCGGGAGAATCGATCACCAGGGTGATCGGGCCGTCGTTGACCAGAGAAACGGCCATCATGGCGCCAAACCGGCCGGTGGCCACAAACACACCTTTTTCCCGGACCCGGCTGACCAGGTGGTGGTACAACGGCTCGGCAATGGCCGGCGGGGCGGCATGGATAAAGGACGGCCGGCGGCCCCTGCGGCAGTCTGCCAGCAGGGTAAATTGAGAGACCACCAGCATCTGGCCGCCGGTGTCAAGCAGGGACCGGTTCATCTTGCCGGCCGTATCTTCAAATATTCGTAAATGAACCATCTTGTCGGCCAGGTAGTCCGCATCCGGTGGCTGGTCCTTTGCGCCCACTCCCAGCAGCACCAGCAATCCGGCATCGATCTCACCGACAATCTCTTTCTCCACTTTTACCTGGCAGCGTTGTACCCGTTGGACCACAGCACGCATTTTTATCTCCGGGATTTTTGCAAACGTCCCTGGTTACACGGCATCAGGTTTGAACCTGTACTAGAAAACCACTGAAATTCCAATCTAAATATCTTATGTTAAAGACGGATGAAAGCGTTCAATTCATTCAGAAGCCATTTGGTGCCCGGGGTTTAACGCACGGGGTGCGTGAAGTCCTGGATGGAGATGGCCGGGGTTGAACGTGGAAAGTCACTCGCAGTGCGGGGGAGAATCACCGTCATGCGGCGGGAAGAGCCAACCGCTGGTCATCCGGTGTGATCATCCGGTGAGCAGACAAGGATGACCCGCAGGTCCATGACGTTGGTTTTCGTGGGCCCGGTCATCACCAGGTCGTTGAGCGGTTTAAAAAAACGGTAGGCGTTATTTTCGGCCAGGTAGTGGCGGGGATTCATTCCCCGCTTTCGGGCACGGGAAAGGGTTAAATGGTCGGCCACCGCCCCGGCGGCATCCGTGGGGCCGTCCGTGCCGTCGGTCCCGGCGCTGAAGACCACGATCATTTCATCTTTGTCAATATCCAGATCTATATCCAGGGCGGCGGCCAGAACAAATTCCTGATTGCGGCCGCCCTTGCCGCCGCCGGTAACCTTTACCGTTGTTTCCCCCCCGGAAAGCATGCACGCCGGTGCCGGGACAGGGTGGCCGGACCGGATGATTTCACGGGCAATGGCCCCGTGCATGCGGGCCGCTTCGGTCGTGTCTCCCTCGATCATGGAAGAAAGGATGAACGTCCGGTAACCTCGTGAGGTTGCCTCGCGCCCGGCCGCGGCAACGGCATCGATATTTGAACCGATGATTCGGTTCACCGTCTGGCCGAACACGGGATCGGCGGCCTTGGGGGTCTCTTTGATCCGGCCCTGAATACCGGCCTGGATCCGGCTGAGTACGGCCGGCGGCAGGGCGGTTTCAATATTATATCTTGCAATGATTCTCCGGCAATCATCAAAAGTGCCCGTGTCCGGCACCGTCGGGCCCGAAGCAATCACGTCAAGATCATCGCCCACCACATCGGAGAGGATCAACGTGGCCATCGCTGCCGGGTGAGCGGCCCTGCAAAGCTGCCCGCCCTTGATCCGGGAAAGGTGTTTGCGCAGGGTGTTGATTTCGTGGATGGTGGCCCCGCAATCCAGCAGGATTTGCGTTACCTTCTGCTTGTCGGTCAGCGTGATTCCGGCCGCGGGCAAGGGCATCAGGGCGGATCCGCCGCCCGAGATCAAACAGATCACCAGGTCATCGGCCCCGGCCGATGATACCAGAGACAGCATTTTTTCCGCGCCTGTCACGCCGTTTCCGTCTGGAACCGGATGCCCGGCTTCAACGAGTCCGATTCGGGAAAGGCCGGTTGTATGGCCGTATTTAACGGTCACGGTTCCCCTGGTAATCCGGTCGCCCAGGATCTCTTCCACGGCGGCAGCCATAGGGGCCGAGGCCTTTCCGGCACCAATGACGTAAATGTTTTTTATCCGGTCCAGGTCAAAGCAATGGCTGCCCACGGCAAGCCGCCGCCCGTCCCGCCGGCAATGCCTTCTGATCCCTGCCGCTGGATCAACGGCGGACAGGCCGGCCTTGAAAATAGACAGTGCATCCCGGCGCATTCCGGCCAGTTGCCTGCGGATAATATTGGTTTTGTCGGGTTTCATTTTCGGTAAAATTATTTTATCCCCGGGAAAAGATCAACCCGGCCCGGAGAATTGGCCCCAATCAGATAAAAATTGTATTTTTTTTAAAAAAAAATGTGGCGTCGTAACATGCTTAATTTAAATGTTTTATTCGCATAACACGTAATTTCGATACCTAAAAAATAAGTATAACGCCCGCTTGCAAAATGGTTTTTATTGGTTTATACTCCCAATTTAAAAAATAGAGCAACATTTCCATACCCGAAGCATACTTTCAAACGAACCACAAAACAATAATTCGCGGCTAAACACAGGTATAACTATTTAAAATAAGAAAATATATAACATTTTTCTACAAACCACCTGAGGCGGATACAAAATATTGTTAATGTCGCCGCCGCATCTGGGCCGGGCCGAAACTGATATCAAGCGGGACTCCTAATTCTGGGACTGGAATGGAGAAATGAGTAAGTTACTGGGTCACCAAAGTTGTAAAGATACGGTTTGCTGGTATGGAGGCAAATTTCGAATCGTCACTCAGAATGCGCAAGCCGGAAACATCAAGCGGTTGAAAGCCGAAAAAAAACGGCTGGAAAAAATTTTTTCGGATGTTGATTTTCAGGGGATGGAAAACATCGCCATCTGTTTCGACCAGTACGGCCTCGATTATGAAGCCCGCATCCTGGTGTTATGTGATGATGTTTTTCCCGGACCTGAAAAAGTATGGGTTCCCTGCCACCCGGTGTCATCTCTTGCCATTGAAAAAATCCCCCTCTGGCTTCGGAACTTTTGTAAAAAACTTTGTCGATTCTTCGAAAAAAATACGCGGGTTTGCCGGTATATCAGGGGCGCTGAAGATCTTGATGATTGTAAAATGGGTGAAGACTGTCAGGCGCTTAATAATTTTCTGAAGCAGCACCAGGATAAACTGAAACCAGCACAGAAAGACTGAATTCATTTCGTATCATCTTCACATCCGGCGTGTGTGATAGCTGTAAATTATCCGATTCCAGTCGAACAGGTGGGATTTCCTGACCGTAAGGGGAGAAAAAAAGGCGGAAAGAAAAGGGGCCGGAAATTGCGCAAAGCAAGGGCGTAAGGCTTTGCACCATAAACGGACCAGGCGCTTGCCACCGATGGCTCCCCGGATATCTGCCGGTCAGAAAGATATCTATATATCTGGATGAAACTCAGTGGGTTTGAAGAACCGTTAAAAAATGCATCATGGTTTTTAATCATAATCGATTTGTCGTTATCGATGTCGAGACTACCGGTTTATCACCATCAAGGGGAAGCCGGGTCGTCGAAGCAGGGGCCATCCTGCTTGAGAACGGCGAAATCAAAGAAGAATTCCACAGCCTGGTCAATCCGCAGGTTCACATACCGTTTCCGGTTCAGAAAATACACGGCATTACCGATGAAATGATCGAAACCGCACCTGCGCCCGAAGCGGTATTCCCTGAAATCAAGCGGTTTATCGGCAGGGCGGTCGTTGTGGCCCATAACGCGGCCTTTGACCTGGGATTTTTAAGCGCAGAAATGGCAAGGCTGGGTGTCGCTTTTAATCCGCCCCGCCAGTGCACCTTGCAGCTCAGCCGCCGGTGGTTTCCGGATCTGCCGAATCACCGCCTGGAAACGGTGGCCCGGCATGTACTGGGGGCGCTTCCTGGAAACTTGCATTTGCACCGGGCATTGGATGATGCGCGCCTGACGGCAGAGATGTGGGTGGAGATGATGAAAATGGGTTGAAAGGCTTCGGAGTTTAAAGAGCCGCAATGGTCACCGCGACTTCCTGTCGACCGGGAATCCCCGATCTTTGTGGTCACATTATAGAGAATCTTGCATGCCCTGGTAAGGAATTAAAACAATATGTAAAACATCGGCGAACAGCTCCTTATATACCCGCAGGACGTCTTCGCCGACCGTAGCAGCAGAAACTGGAGACCATTATGGATCAGGCATATGATAATAATATTGTTTTGGCGGTTATAGATCGCTACGCTAAAACCTGGCGGCTGCTCTGGCAATACGACGAGGCATCTCTGGCCGTACACGGGCTACCCGGTAAAAAAGAAATGCGGGAACAGAAAATCCCGGAGCTTACGACCGTTCGCCGGGCCATC